>NZ_CABTJS010000051.1:0-43241 GCF_902485085.1 uncultured Kluyvera sp. | reverse complement strand
TCCAACCGCAGAACAGCTGGCAGAAATCGCTATTCAGTCCGCTGAATCCGCGATTGCCTTCGGTATCGAACCGCGCGTTGCGATGCTCTCCTACTCCACCGGTACCTCTGGTGCAGGTAGCGACGTAGAGAAAGTTCGCGAAGCGACTCGTCTGGCACAGGAAAAACGTCCTGACCTGATGATCGACGGCCCGCTGCAGTACGATGCTGCCGTTATGGCTGACGTTGCGAAATCCAAAGCGCCGAACTCTCCGGTTGCAGGTCGCGCTACCGTGTTCATCTTCCCGGATCTGAACACCGGTAACACCACCTACAAAGCGGTACAGCGTTCTGCCGACCTGATCTCCATCGGGCCTATGCTGCAGGGTATGCGCAAGCCGGTGAACGATCTGTCTCGTGGCGCGCTGGTAGACGATATCGTCTATACCATCGCTCTGACCGCGATCCAGTCTTCACAGCAACAGCACTAATCCTTATTCCGCCCGTTCGCGGGCGGTTTAAAGGCAAAAAAAATCCGGAGACGGGAAGCCGCTCCGGATTTTTTGTATCTGTCTTTTCGTCGCGCTTATTCCGCTTCTTCCTCAGCGTGGGCTTCGTTATTGGCATTGCGGGTCATCCACAGCGCCAACGCCTTCAGAGAATCATCGGTAAACTCATCGCAGCGCGCGGTGATCTCTTCCGGCGTCATCCAGCGAACTTCGCTCACCTCTTCTTCCTGCAGCGCAAACGGCCCGTGAGAAACGCAGCTGAACAGGCTTCCCCAGACGCGACAGTTCTTATCTTCAAAGTAGAACTGCCCGTGATCGGCAAACGGCACGCCAGCAATACCTAACTCTTCTTCCGCTTCGCGGCGAGCGGACTCCAGCAACGGTTCATCAGCCTGAACAACACCCCCAGCGGTGGCGTCCAGCATACCTGGCTGATAGTCTTTCGTCTCCGTACGGCGCTGCACCAGAATTTTCCCCATACCGTCGTGAACGACAATATAGGTTGCCCTGTGACGCAGACACTGTGCGCGCATCTGTTCACGGCTCGCTTGCGCGATGACCTCATTGTCTTCGTTGACAATATCGACCCATTCCGTGCTTGCCAAATGATTCTGCTCGACCATCCGTAAACCTTAAATTGAAAGCGCTCTTACGGCGCGTTTTATGATTGATGGGTAACTTACGGGTTAATGGCAACCTCTGCAATAACCTGTTGATCATTGAGTGCGAAAACTTGCAGCTTACCCTCGTCAAGCATCCCGAAGCTCGCGGCAAAACCGCCTTTAGGAATGCTAACCGAACCAGGATTAAATAAGAATATGTCGCCTCGTTTTTCTGCGACTGGCAGGTGTGTATGGCCATAAACTAGTACATCGCCAGCCGCCAGCGGCGGATGATTGTCAGGGTGATAAAGATGCCCGTGGGTCAAAAACAGGCGCTGCGTTTCGGTGAGCACCTGTTGCCAGGGGGCGGTGATAGGAAACGTCAACAGCATCTGGTCGACTTCGCTATCGCAGTTACCGCGAACCGCGATAATGCGGTCAGCGACCGTGTTCAGTCGCTCGGCAACCTGGGCCGGTGCGTAACCATCCGGCAGCGCGTTACGCGGCCCGTGATTGAGCACATCGCCCAGAATAACCAACCAGCGCGCACCGCTCTCAGCAAAGCGCGCCAGTACCCGTTCCGTGGCCGGTAACGAACCATGAATATCCGATGCAAACATCAGTTTCATTAATCAAATCCCCACAATGATAACCTTGTCATCATAATGGATTTTCACACTTTTTTCAGCCTGCCCGTTTGGCCGAGAGTGCAACATAACGCTGCACGGAGGCTCGCTGCCACTGGAATGTCGCGTAGTCGGCCAGTCTCTCCGGTACATCGTCACCGTTCAGTATCAAGCGATTAAGCATTAGCGCCAGGTCGGTATCGGCAATACACCATTCGCCAAACAAGTTTGGGCGGTCATCGGCGAGTAATACACTGGCGGTGTCAAACAGTTTAGCCGCGCTTTTGCGTCCTGCTTCAGTCAAAGGTGCTTTTTTCTCTCCGGCGAAAATGACTGCCGTGGATCGTTCTTCGCGGATGGGCATCAGGTCACTGCGAAGCCATGCCTGAATCTGGCGCGCACGGGCGCGTTTTTGGAGGTCGTGAGGGTAGAGACGCTCCCACTCCGGCGGCGCGAATCGTTCATCAAGATATTCGGTAATGGCGGACGATTCGCTCAGCTCAAAACCATCAACATCCAGCAAGGGAACGCGACGGGTCGCTGAATAGCCTCGCCAACCCGGCTGAAGGTGTTCACCCAGACCAAGGTTGACGGTTTTGAGGGTAAACGGCAGCCCTTTTTCCTGCAGGGCGACATAGACGGACATCACGTAAGGCGAGAAAAAATCAGAATCAGACCAAAGCGTTATCACAGGCTGGCTCATAGCGTCCTCAATCACAGGCAAGAGATGCACGAACGATGGGCGCAGGACGCGCCCATCCAACATAATAGCCAACATAGCCTGTCTGACAGACTATGTCACTTGCCCGCAACATGAGGATTTTGCAATCACCCTACGACCAGCGTTTTCGGCTCCAGATAGGCCTGCATTCCCCATTTGCCCATCTCACGACCTAACCCCGATTGCTTAACGCCGCCAAACGGCGCCAGCGGCTCATGCTCAAGCGTATTGACCATTACGCGACCTGACTCAATCTGCAACGCCAGCGCTTCACCACGTTCGCGTGAGCCGCTCAGCACCATGGCGTTAAGGCCATAGTCGGTATCGTTGGCAATCGCCAGCGCTTCAGTCTCGTCACGATAGGGGATCAACACCAGCACCGGCCCAAAGATCTCCTCGCGGGCGATACGCATCTGGTTATTCACGTCGGTAAAAATAGTTGGCTTCACGAACCAGCCGGTTTCCTTGCCCGCAACTCGCCCTTCACCACCAACCAGAATTCGCGCGCATTCTTGCTGGCCGAGCTGAATATAGCCCTGCACACGCAGCCACTGTTTCTGGCTGACCATCGGGCCAATCACCGTCTGGCTGTCTCTCGGGTCGCCAGCGGTGAACGCGGTAATAGCGTCGACAAACGCGTGTTCAAACTCCGCCTGGCGTGAGGCCGGCACCAGAATACGCGTCCCCGCAATGCACGCCTGTCCGCTATTCATAAACCCGGCCTCCAGCGCCAGATGTACCGCCGTTTTCACGTCCGCATCATCGAGGATAACCGTAGGCGATTTACCGCCAAGTTCCAGCGTGACGCGTTTGAGCGTGCGGGCACCGCTTTCCACGATGTGTTTGCCCACCGCCGTCGAGCCGGTAAAAGAAATTTTGGCGATGTCGGGATGGTGATTGATGGTTTCTCCCACCACCTCACCCCGCCCGGTGACAATGTTAAACACACCCGCCGGAATCTGGGCGGCATGCAGCGCTTCGGTAATAATTTGCGTCTGCCAGGCACTCATTTCACTCGGTTTGATAACCGCAGTGCAGCCAGAAGCCATCGCGGTCGCCAGTTTGCTACAGATAAAACCGGCGTCGCTGTTCCACGGGGTAATCAGCCCGGCCACCCCGACCGGGGTCATTACCACTGTTGCGCGCCCTACCCGCTCTTCAAAGTTAAATTGTTTCAGTGCATCGATGGCACAGCGAATCGTCTGGGCCGGCCAGGCCGCCATCCAGTTTGCGCGGGCCGATGGCGCGCCGTACTCGGTAATAAGCGCTTCCAGCAGGTCCGCTTCTCGTGCCCGTACGGCCAGGTACATTCTCTCCAGCACCGCAATGCGCTCTTCACGAGTCGTCCGCGACCAGGCCGGAAAAGCGTCTTTCGCCGCCACAATGGCACGCCGAGTATCGTCTTCATCCGCCAGGCGAACCTGGCCAATAACCGCTTCGGTCGCGGGGTTGAACAGGTCAAAAAGCTCGCTGCCGTGTGGGGTAACAAACTCGCCGTTGATATAAATTTTGTCGATGTGCAACATGATTCGGCCCTCTACGCCTTGGATGTTTCACAGTATAGGAACGGCGCATCATTGCGATAAGAGGGTATAATATGGACGACCTGTCACGAAAATCGGGATAATTATGCACCGTAGCGGCCTTACCGAATTGGAAATTGTCCTTGCCGTCGCCCGCAGACAAAGCTTCCGCGCCGCCGCGCGCGAGTTAGGCATGTCGGCGACGGCCGTCAGCAACGCCGTGGCCGGGTTGGAGTCGCGGCTTAACGTCCGGCTTTTCAACCGCACGACCCGCAGCGTCGCGCTGACGGAACAGGGTCAGCGCTATGTTTCACGTATTGCTCCCGCGCTGGCGGAAATTCAGCGCGCCGCCGAGGAGATTGCCGCAGAGCCAGGAAACCCAATGGGGACGCTGCGCATCAACGCCCCGCGCGAATGCGTGTCGCTGCTATTCCGGCTGTTTGAAACCTATCTGCAACGCTACCCGCAGATGCGGCTTGATATCACCACCGAATCACGGCTTATCGACATCGTGTCAGAAGGGTTTGACGCGGGCATCCGTCTCGCCGAGTCCGTCCCGCAGGATATGATTGCCGTCGCCCTGACGCCCGATGCACGCATGCTGATTGTGGGTTCGCCGGACTACTTCGCGCGCCACGGTACGCCACGTTCGCCTGACGACCTCCAGCAGCATCAGAGCATCGGCATGCGCATGTCCCACGGTGGCGTTTACCACTGGGAGCTTGAGTACCATCAGCAAAAATTTACCGTGAATATTCCGCCGCGGATAATCGTCAGCGAAATGCAGGCCATCCACCGCGCGGCGCTCGCCGGGCTGGGACTGGCGTTTATTTCGGAATGGTTTATTCAGGACGAACTCCGCAGCGGCAAACTTATCAGCGTGCTGGATGAGTGGTGCCCAACCTTTGGTGGCCTGCGCCTTTATTATCCGGGGCACCGGCACGTGCTTCCCGCTCTCCGCGCATTTATTGAACTGGCGCACGAACTGAACGCGCGCCAGACGCTGCCGCGCTGAAGATGCTTTAGTGTATGATGTAGAGGAAAACAAAAATTACGGAGAACACCTGCAATGTCTCAGTCTGACGCCATCATTCGCATCAAAAATTTACGCCTGCGTACGTTTATCGGCATTAAGGAAGAGGAGATTGCCAACCGCCAGGACGTGGTTATCAATCTTGAGATTCGCTACCCGGCGGACAAATCACGCAATAGCGAAGATATTAACGATGCGCTGAACTACCGCACCATCACCAAAAGCATAATTCGTCACGTTGAGAATAACCGTTTCTCTTTGCTGGAAAAATTAACTCAGGATGTGCTCGATATCGCACGCGAACATCACTGGGTCACTTATGCTGAAGTGGAGATCGATAAAGTTCACGCGCTGCGCTACGCCGATTCGGTATCCATTACCCTGAGCTGGCAACGCTAAGCGCTCCCTTCGGGAGGTGGCATGAAAATTCTGATTACAGGCGGCACCGGGTTGATTGGCCGCCATTTAGTTCCGCGTTTACTGACGCTTGGGCATACGGTTTGCGTCGTGACCCGCTCGCCGGAGAAAGCCCGCCAGACGCTCGACCCGCGCGTTGAGCTTTGGTCAGGGCTACAGAATATCTCATCGCTCGACGGCATTGACGCCGTTATCAATCTTGCCGGTGAACCTATCGCCGACAAGCGCTGGACGGCGCAGCAAAAGCAGAAACTGTGCGACAGCCGCTGGGGTATCACCCAGCGGATTAGCGATTTGATCCAGGCGAGCACAACCCCTCCTTCGGTACTGATTTCTGGATCGGCCACCGGCTATTACGGTGACCTTGGTGAAGTCGTGGTGACGGAAGAAGAGCCACCGCATAACGAATTTACCCATAAGCTATGCGCGCGCTGGGAGCAAATTGCCTGCACTGCGCAGAGCGACCGCACCCGAGTATGCCTGCTGCGTACCGGGGTGGTGCTGGCGCCAAAAGGCGGCATTCTTGGCAAAATGTTGCCGTCGTTTAAGCTCGGCCTCGGCGGCCCTATCGGCAACGGCAGGCAGTATCTGGCGTGGATCCATATCGACGATATGGTCAACGGTATTCTGTGGCTGCTGGATAACGATTTGCGCGGGCCTTTCAACATGGTTTCACCTTACCCGGTGCACAACGAACAGTTTTCTCATGCCCTTGGCCAGGCACTGAATCGCCCGGCGATTCTTCGCGTTCCCGCCACCGTTATCCGCCTGCTGATGGGTGAATCCTCGGTACTGGTGCTGGGCGGTCAGCGCGCGCTCCCCAAACGGCTGGAAGCCGCCGGGTTCGCGTTTCGCTGGTACGATTTAGACGAAGCGCTGGGCGATATTCTCGCCCACTAAGTTTTCATACAACGGTGATGGCGCCTGGCTATCACCGCCCTTCCCCCACTTCTGGAATTCGCCACGCATTTCGGCCATCGAACGCATCTCCCTCTGATACAAACGTGAAGCCGATTCCAACGCGTTACCTCTCGCTTTGTCATAACAGGCCAATGCGCATTTTTGCGCCAGCTTATCGTTGACATTCGTCAACAAAATATCAATACTCTGCGGGAACCACTGATGAAGGAACATCCAGATAAGCATATCAGGGCGGCCATTGATTACGCGTTAAAGCACGGCTGGTTGTTTATCGCTGGCGGTAAAAGCGCCCACTGCTTTGGCCGTTTACAGTGCGGCACGGCCGAGCATCGCGATCATATGATGAGCATATGGTCGACACCTGCCGTTCCGCTGCATCACGCGCGGCAAATCATGCGCATGGTCGAGAGCTGTCAGCCCAGACATTCGTAGAACAAGGGAGAAACGAAATGCCGTTATTTAACTTCACGCTGACGCTTTCAGGCGTCAGCAGCAGTACGCCAAATCTTGAAGAGGCGCTTTATCATGCACATTGCGATGATGCCCTGATCTGCTTTTACGGGACGGCGGTCTATCTTGATTTCGACCGAGAAAGTGACACATTAGAGCAGGCTATTCTTTGTGCTATTAGAGATATTGAATCCGCCCCCTTGCTCAATGCACGTGTCGAATCAGTTGATTCAACGCTGGTTGGGCTTAGCGATATTGCCGAACTCACCGGCGTTTCCCGGCAGGCAATTTCACTGCTTAAAGACGGGGCTCGCGGTGGTGGTCAGTTTCCTGCGCCCATTCAGCGCGTAAAGGGTAACTCCCCACTCTGGCGCTGGCAGACGGTCGTGCAATGGCTGGTAGCAGAGGGACGCATCGACGAGACTTCGCCGATGGTCGCCCATGCCCGCACGCTGGATAGCCTCAACCTGGCACTACAGCTTCGCGCCTCTCAGGAGAGCAAAACGGTACTGCACTATTTCCAGCGTCTGGAACACACGACCGCCTTCAGTGGCTAATTCCGTGCCAATCCATCACCTCCGGTGCTAAAGTACGGCTTCAGATTTGGCTTAATGGCATAGGAAAATGGCAATCCTCACCACCCTGCGGCTAAGGCTTTCCCCCTTTAACGAAGGCGATTGGCCCTTCTTTCTTCAGCTGCGACAAAACCATGAGGTGATGCAGTTTATGGGGGAAGTGCTGGACAAAGCGGCGATACGTGCAATTTTTACCCGACGCTGTAACTCCCCCGCAATCTTTGTTATCCGTGATGAAAACGGTACGCCGCTTGGCGATATAGGGCTGCAGATCAGCAGTAAAAATCCCCATGAGGCGGATGTCGGCTACGCGCTACTGCCAGAGGCACAAGGCAAAGGATTTGCCAGCGAGGCGCTAGGTGCAATATGCGATTATGGCTTTCAACAGCTTGGCCTATGGGCCATCAATGCCTGGGTGCTAGGCGATAATCAAGGTTCGGCAAGGCTACTGGAAAAGCACGGTTTTATCCGCACGCAGGTGCTTACAAAAGCCTATCGGCTGAACGGCAAAGATTACGATGATTGGGTCTATCGGCGGGAAAACGCCCCCACGCACGCGTGAGGGCGAGTGAAGTTTACTTTAATGCACCGCTAAGGAACTGCTGTAAACGCGGGCTCTTCGGATTGCCAAACACCTCTTCCGGATTACCCTCTTCCTCAATTTTGCCCTGATGCAGGAAAATCACGTGCGAGGAAACGTGACGAGCAAAGCCCATTTCATGGGTCACCACCACCATGGTTTTCCCCTCTTCCGCCAGCTGCTGCATAATGCGCAGCACTTCGCCCACCAGCTCTGGGTCAAGCGCTGAAGTCGGTTCATCAAACAGCAGCACTTCCGGCTCCATCGCCAGCGCACGGGCGATAGAAACACGCTGCTGCTGACCGCCGGACAAATGCACCGGGTATTTACTCTGTTGGCGCTCGTCGATGCCCACTTTTGCCAGGTACTTCACCGCGCGTACGCGCGCGTCCTGTTTGCTCAGGCCAAGCACCTGAATCGGCGCTTCCATGACGTTTTCCAGCACCGTCATATGGCTCCACAGGTTGAAGTGCTGAAACACCATCGTCAGGCGCGTGCGCAGCAGGCGGAGCTGGTTTTTATCGGCCACCTTCAGCTGGCCGTCATTATCGCGCACCAGACCAATGTTCTCACCGTTAACAATAATGGTGCCTTCGCTTGGCTTCTCAAGGAAGTTAATGCAGCGCAAAAAGGTACTCTTGCCGGAGCCGGACGAGCCGATGATGCTTATCACATCCCCGGCGTTCGCCTTCAGCGATACGCCCTTCAGCACCTCGTGCTCGCCATAGCGTTTGTGCAGGTCGATTACGTTTAGTTTTTTATCAGACATCATATTCTCAGTGCGTAGAAGACGGTTTCATGTGCTGTAACCAGCGCTTTTCCGCTTTGCGGAACAGGCTAATCAGCACATAAGAGATGACCAAATAAAGCACCGCCGCAATGCCGAAGGCGGTAAAGGGTTGATAGGTTGCCGAGTTGATATCGCGCGCAATCTTGAGCAGGTCGGGCACGGTGGCGGTAAACGCCAGCGCCGTCGAGTGCAGCATCAGGATAACCTCATTGCTGTAGGCCGGCAGCGCAATGCGCAGAGCCGAAGGCAGAATGATGCAGCGATAAAGCTTAAACGACGAAAAGCCGTAAGCGCGAGCCGCTTCCACTTCTCCTGCCGGTACCGAGCGAATCGCCCCGGCAAAAATTTCGGTGGTGTAAGCGCAGGTATTGAGCGTCAGCGCCAGCACCGTACAGTTGAGGCCGCTGCGGAAGAACGCGTTGAGCAGCTCGGTGCCTTTCACAATTTCGAGCGTGTACATACCGGAGTAAAACACCAGCAGCTGCACGTAGAGCGGCGTACCGCGGAAAATATAGGTAAACAGCCACACCGGAAACTTGATGTATTTATTGCTGGAGACGCGTGCAATCGCCAGGAACAGCGCCATGACGCCGCCCATCACCACCGACAGCACCAGCAGCCACAGCGTAATCGCCACGCCGGTGAAGCGATAACCATCGGTCCACAGCAACGATTTCCAATACTCCTGAATGATCTCAATCACAGGTCAGCCCTCTTGACGCCCACGGAGTAGCGGCGTTCGAGCAGCAGCAACACGCCATTGGAAACGGTAGTGAACAGCAGATAAATCAAGCCACAGACGATGGCGAAGTAGAACGGCTCCCAGGTGCTTTTCCCGGCAAGCTGGGTGGCTTTCACCACGTCTTCCAGCCCCAGCAGCGAGACCAGCGCGGTCGCTTTAAGAATAACCTGCCAGTTGTTGCCAATGCCCGGCAGCGCATAGCGCATCATGGCGGGGAACAGAATACGGCGGAAGGTTTGCGCACCGGTAAAGCCAAATGCCGTCGCGGCTTCAATATGCCCTCTCGGCACCGCCATAAACGCGCCGCGAAAGGTCTCGGTGAAATAGGCTCCGTAGATAAAGCCCAGGGTGATGATACCGGCGATCATCGGGTCGATATCAAACTGCGCCAGCCCGAGCGCGTCGGTCAGCACGTTGAGCGCCATCTGCAGCCCGTAGAAAATCAGCAGCATCAGCACCAAGTCTGGCACGCCACGAATCAGCGTGGTGTAGCCTTCAAAAATTAACGCCAGCACGCGATTTCGGGAGAGCTTCGCTCCCGCGCCGACCAGCCCAATAAGCACGGCCAGAACCACTGAGCTGATTGCCAGCTCAAGGGTGACAAGGGCGCCCTGAAAAATTACCTGTGAAAACCCGTACAGCATGCTGCCAGTCCTGTCTTTACGCCCATCGTTTCGTGCGTGCGAAACGATGGGTTACTCGTGATGATTACTCGCCGTATACGTTAAAATCGAAGTACTTCTTCGCCAGCTTGTCGTAGGTGCCGTCGGCACGCATATCAGCAAACGCCTTATTCAGCGCGTTTAACAGCTCGGTGTCGTCTTTACGCAGACCCATACCGGTACCGACCCCGAACAGCTTCACGTCTTTAATCGACGGGCCGCCGAACTGGTAGTCTTTACCGATAGGCTGTTTCAGGAAACCTTCACTCGCCGCCACTTCATCCTGGAATGCTGCGTCAATACGACCAGCGGTCAGGTCAGAGTAGATATTGTCCTGTCCCTGGTAAGAGACAATTTCAATACCTTTCGGCGCCCAGTGTTCGTTACCGTACGTTTCCTGAGTGGTACCCTGCAGTACGCCCACGCGCTTGCCTTTCAGCGTGGCGAGGTCAGGCGTAATTGGGGAACCCTTTTTCACCACCAGACGAGAGTCTGCGGCGTAGAGTTTGTCGGTAAAGGCGATTTCCTGCTGGCGTTTTTCAGTGATCGACAGCGATGACATGATGGCATCGATTTTCTTCGCTTTCAGCGAGGGGATCAGGGCGTCCAGCGGGTTTTCCACGAAGGTACATTGTGCCTGGATGCGCTTACACAGCTCTTTTGCCAGGTCAATGTCGAAACCCACTAATTCACCCTGTGCATTCTTTGATTCGAACGGTGCATACGTAGGGTCGGTACCGATACGCACTTTTTGCGGGATTGCTGCAAATGCGCTTGATGCAGAAGCAAGCGCTAATACCAGAGAAAAAGACAACGCCAGTTTTTTCATAATCATCCTCTACAAGCTGTGATTCTTGTGTGTTTTTTAGAAATAATCTGAGCGGTTATCGTGCCATCTTTCGGCCCTTCAAGGCAAAGCATTCTGCCCTTCAGCCTGGCTTTTTTCTCATTAAAAATGCTTAATTATGCAACCTCGCGCAACTTTCGAACAAAAAACGCACCATCATGGTGCATAGCAACATTCATGCACCATGATGATACATACGGCGTATTAGTCGCCGTAGACGTTAAAGTTAAAATACTTCTTCGCCATCTTGTCGTAGGTGCCATCGGCACGCAGTTCAGCTAACGCTTTATCAAATGCCGCCTTCAGCTCCACGTCATCTTTACGCAGCCCAACGCCAGTGCCGTCGCCAAAGAATTTTTTATCTTTAACCGACGGGCCAGCAAACTCAAAATCTTTACCAGCAGGCTGTTTCAGGAAGCCTTCGCTTGCAGCCACTTCATCCTGCAATGCCGCGTCCAGACGGCCTGCAGCCAGATCGGCGTAGATCAGGTCCTGGTTTTGATACGCCACCACGTCCACGCCTTTGCTACGCCAGTTTTCATTAGCGTAGGCTTCCTGCGTTGAACCCTGAAGCACGCCGATGTGCTTGCCCTTCAGCCCGTCCAGCGTCGGTTTAATCGGGGAGCCTTTAGCGGCAATCAGGCGGGAGTCCGCAGCGTACAGCTTGTTGGAGAAGGCAATCTCCTGCTGGCGTTTCTCGGTGATCGACAACGAAGAGATGATCGCGTCAATTTTCTTCGCCTTCAGTGACGGGATCAGCGCGTCAAAATCGCTGCCAACCCAGGTACACTTGATGCTGGCGCGTTTACACATTTCGTTGCCCAGATCGATATCAAAGCCAACAAAATCGCCTTTGGCATCTTTCGATGAGAACGGCGCGTAGGTGGCATCGGTGCCGATGCGAATGCTCTGTGGCAGTGCGGCAAATACGCTGGAGGCGCTGCTGAGACCCAGCAGCAAAGAGAGAGCCAGAACCGTCTTTTTCATACGTTCCCCTATTAAACCGTGATGTCGTTAACTGCTAATAGTTATGTTGTGTTGTGTCTGCAAGACCTACTCTGCATCTTCCGTGCCATCTTTAACCCTGCAAAATAAACAATGTTAAATATGTTAATAAAAAGATAACAAGAGGTGATCATCAGGAAAGATATCAGCCGCTACGTATAAATCGAGCACAAAAGTGCAAACGGGATAATTAAATATCGAGGATTTGATCGGTGTTACAGAATTGTCCTGAAACAGGGCGAAATCGACATTGTGCACAACATGGGCGCAGAACTATGCACCGGTCCAGCGGGTAAAGAGATCTTCTGGGAGTTCGATATCGAAAAGATCGAGCACGCGGTTAACGGTCTGGTTAATCACGTCGTCCAGCGTTTGCGGACGATGATAAAACGCCGGGACCGGCGGCATGATCACCGCACCGATCTCCGCCGCTTGGGTCATCAGGCGCAGATGGCCCAGATGCAGCGGCGTTTCGCGCACGCACAGCACAAGCGGACGGCGTTCTTTCAGAACGACGTCGGCAGCACGAGTCAACAGGCCGTCGGTATAGCTGTTTACAATACCGGAGAGCGTTTTTATCGAGCACGGCAGAATAACCATACCCGCGGTTTTGAACGACCCGGAAGAGATGCTCGCGGCAATATCTCGCGCATCGTGCACCACATCCGCCAGCGCCTGAACGTCGCGCAGCGAAAAATCCGTCTCCAGTGCCAGCGTTTGCCGCGCCGCCTGGCTCATCACCAGATGCGTTTCGACATCCGCTACCGTTTGCAGTATCTGCAGCAACCGTACGCCGTAAATAGCGCCGCTTGCGCCGGAAATACCAATGATGAGTCGTTTCACACGAACCGCCCTGTAGCCATAATGGGGCAAACTTTGCCGGATTACGGCGCCAGACGCAACCGTAATACGTCGCTATCGGTCATCAGCTTTGATAATCGCCAGACGGCGGTGGAGAAGCAGTCGTTAACCTTTATCCCGTGGTTTAGCTGGGCCAACCGTGGCGAAGGCGAAATGCGGATTTGGGTGGACGAGGCGTAAAAACGCCTCGGCCGGGCTACGCACCCCACGTAGCCCGGTCGAGCGAAAGTAATGCGGGGAAAATCCCCGAACATTTACCCTTCGTTATGCATCTCTAAATTTTCCACTTCATTCTGCAACTGCACCGCTTTCGCGTCGTCGTTACGCAGAGAGTCGAGGAAATCAAGATAGCTCTGGTCGACATCTTTGGTCACGTACACACCGTTGAACACCGAGCATTCGAACTGCTGAATATCCGGGTTCTCCGCGCGTACCGCGTCAATCAAATCGTCCAAATCCTGGAAGATAAGCCCGTCAGCGCCGATTATCTGGCGAATCTCATCCACTTCACGCCCGTGAGCAATCAGCTCGGTGGCGGTTGGCATGTCGATACCGTAGACGTTCGGGAAACGAATTTCCGGTGCGGCGGAAGCCAGATAAACTTTCTTCGCGCCAGCTTCACGAGCCATCTCGATAATCTGCTCAGAGGTGGTCCCGCGCACGATGGAGTCATCCACCAGCAGCACGTTCTTATCGCGGAACTCAGCCCGGTTAGCGTTGAGCTTGCGGCGAACGGACTTACGACGCAGCTGCTGGCCCGGCATGATAAAAGTACGGCCCACGTAGCGGTTTTTCACAAAGCCCTGGCGGTATGGTTTGCCGAGAATACGGGCAATCTCCAGCGCGATATCGCAGGAGGTTTCCGGAATCGGAATCACTACGTCGATATCGAGGTCTTCCCATTCACGTGCAATCTTCTCGCCAAGCTTGGTCCCCATGTTCACACGGGCGCTGTAGACGGAAATCTTGTCGATAAAGGAGTCCGGACGCGCGAAGTAGACGTACTCGAACAGGCACGGGTTGCTCACCGGGTTGTCAGCGCATTGACGGGTGAACAGTTGGCCATTTTCGGTAATGTAAACTGCCTCGCCCGGCGCAACGTCACGCAGGAATTCGAAGCCGAGGGTGTCCAGCGCCACGCTTTCGGAAGCCACCATGTATTCGGTGCGACCGTCGCCGATATCGCGCTTGCCCAATACCAGTGGACGAATGCCGTTAGGGTCACGGAAAGCGACCATGCCGTGGCCGATAATCATCGCTACGCATGCATACGCACCGCGAATCTGGCGGTTGGTAGCGGCGATGGCGGCGAAGATGTTGTCTGCTTCCAGAGGATAGTGACGGAAGTTATCCAGCTCGCTTGCAAAGATATTGAGCAGGATTTCAGAATCGGAGGTGGTGTTAATGTGACGGCGTTTTTCTTCAAACAGCTTTTGACGTAACTCGTGCGCATTGGTCAGGTTGCCGTTATGCGCAAGCGTAATACCGTACGGGGAGTTGACGTAAAAAGGCTGGGCTTCAGACGCGCTGGAGCTGCCCGCCGTTGGGTAACGCACGTGGCCAATACCCATGTTGCCCTGCATACGCTGCATGTGGCGGGCTTCAAAGACATCGCTCACCAGACCGTTCGCTTTACGCAAGCGGAAGCAGTTGTTGGCATCAATGGTGATGATGCCAGCGGCATCCTGTCCACGGTGCTGCAGCACCGTTAGCGCATCATAAATCGACTGGTTAACCGGCATGACACCGGCGATACCGACAATACCGCACATACGTCTTTTCCTCGTTAAGCAACGACCCAAAGCTTATACTTTGGGCAAGAAACTTGACGAGCTTTGAAGGTATTCAAAAAACCATCTGATAACCGGCGAGAAATAGGGAATAAACTGCGAATGCTGCCAGTCATCGCTTTTGGACATTCCGGTAAAGGTGTCAAGGAAGAACAAGATAGCGGCGATGATCAGCACCCCACGTAGCGCGCCAAAGCAGATCCCCAATACCCTGTCTGTACCCGACAGACCGGTTTTCTCCACCAGCTGACCTATCACAAAGTTGACGATAGCGCCGACGATGAGCGTCGCGATGAACAGCGCCGCAATAGCAATCCCATTTCGAACCCGTTCGTCCTCAAAGCCCGTAAACCAGACAGACAGGTCAGTGTAGTAATGGCTGGCAACGTAGAAGGCACAGCCCCATGTCACCAACGATAATGCTTCACGAACAAAGCCGCGGATGAGGCTTACCAAGCAGGATAAGCCCAGCACCGCGATAATGGCGTAATCAATCCAGACCATATACGTCCCACGATTTTACGCCCTGTCATCCAGTTCGGGCGCATTCTAACAGAAAAAGAAAACGTTTGCGTAGGGATTTCCTTCCCCGGCGTAAATAAAAAATGGCGCTGAAAAAATATTCAACGCCATCGTTTTTGGGTGGCTTTTGGCGTTGTTCAGGCCTCGCCCCTCAGGGGTGAGGGAGAAAACCTACGCCTTAGTTCGGCGTATATCCCATCACTACACCACTCAGCCCCGACAGCTGCTTCAACTCACCAAGTGAGCCTTTCAGCTTATCTTTCGAGGCATCCGGGCCAACCAGAATGCGGGTGATTTTACCCTGAACGGGCGTCGAAGGCGACGTGTAAGCGTGATAACCCGCACCGCGCAGACTCGCCACAATTTCGTTCACTTTATCCGCATTCTTCAATGCACCAAGCTGCACCACATACGCTTTGCCTACCGGCGCCGGTTTCTCTTCCGGCGCGGCTTTCGGAGGTGGCGTCGTTGCCGCAACCTGTTCAGTCACTGGCTGCGGTTTTGGCTGCGGCTTCGGTTTTTCTACCGGTTTAGGCTTTGGCAGTTCAGCCGCAGGCGGGATCTGCTCGAGCTCGCCGTTGCCGCTAACTGACAGACGGCTGGAATCCAGCGACGGCGCAGCGGCATCTCCCGCCCTCACCTCTTCAGCCGCGCCTTCAGGCGGCTGAGCAGGCAGCGCCTGCGTCGCCGTCGGCAGCATATCTGGCTCATCGCGATCGCCCGGTTTCGGCACCAGCGGGATGGCTGCAAACTCATCCTGATAATGCTTTTTTTGCCCGTCAAGCAGCCCTGGCAGCACAATGACCCCCAGCGCGACTAATACAATCGTCCCGACGAGACGGTTTTGAAACTTACTTGCCACCGGCACTCCCCGCGTCCAACACTTCCATCACATGCGCTACCGTGTGGAACGAACCACACACCAGCACCGTATCTTCAGGCGCTGCATCAGCCATGGCCGCATGCCACGCCTGTGCCACATTGCTATAAATGGCACCAGCGCGCAAATGTTCGCACAGCTGTTCCGCCGTCGCACCGCGCGGCCCTTCAAGCGGCGCGCAGTACCAGCTATCCACAACGTCTTCCAGACACGCCAGCGTACCGGCGATGTCCTTATCATGCAGCATACCAATAACCGCCAGCACTCGCCCGGTTTTCGGCAATGATTTGAGACGCCCAGCAAGATAGGCCGCGGCGTGCGGATTATGCGCCACGTCAAGAATCACCCGCGGCTCAAGCTGGATGGTCTGGAAACGGCCAGGAAGAATCGCGCTGGCAATACCTTCGCGGATAACCTCCTCGCTCACCTTCAGCCCGCTGGCACGCAGCGCGGCAAGCGCCGTGGCGGCGTTAGGCTGCGGCACGTTTGGCAGCGGCAGGTTACGCAGTTCGCCCTGCGCGTCGCTGAAGGTCCAGCTATCACCTTCAACGCTATAGCGCCAGTCAACGTCACGCTGCAGCAGCTGCGCGCCTTTTTCGCGAGCCACATCGGCAATGGTGTGCGGCATATCCGGCTCTCCGACTACCGCCGGACGATGAGCGCGGAACACACCCGCTTTTTCGCGGCCAATGCTTTCACGGTCCGGCCCCAGCCAGTCGGTGTGGTCCAGCGCGATGCTGGTGACGACAGAAACGTCGGCATCCACAATGTTAGTGGCATCCAGGCGCCCGCCCAGACCCACTTCCAGAATCACCACATCCAGCGCAGCCTGCTTAAACAGCCACAGCGCTGAAAGCGTACCGTACTCAAAATAGGTAAGCGATGTTTCGCCACGCGCCGCTTCTATCGCCGCAAACGAGGCGGTGTGGGCGTTTTCTGGCAGTTCAGCGCCCTGAACACGCACGCGTTCGGTGTAGCGAACCAGATGTGGGGAGCTGTAAACCCCCACCTTGTAGCCCGCCGCCATCAGGATAGTTTCCAGCGTGCGGCAGGTGGTGCCCTTGCCGTTCGTACCTGCAACGGTAAAGACAAACGGCGCTGGCTTCAGCACGTCCAGATTCCCGCCCACCTGACTTACGCGCGCCAGGCCGAGATCGATAGTTTTGGAGTGAAGATTTTCCAGATAAGAAAGCCACGTAGCCAGGGGCGACGTGGCCTGAGGAATAAGATGTTTGTCCATGGTGTCGCAACTTCCAACAGCGGTGAGTAAAAGCAAAAAGGGCAGAGCCACCCGGCCCTGCCCTTTGGATTATCAGGCCTCTGGTTCCTGATCCGGTACCGGTGGTACCACCACGCTTTCGCGCGGCGCGTCCGGGTTCGGTGCCGGGAGATTCATCAGCTTCGCCAGAATGCTGGCAAGCTTCAGACGCATTTCCGGGCGGCGAACGATCATGTCGATAGCGCCCTTCTCGATGAGGAACTCACTGCGCTGGAAGCCCGGCGGCAGTTTCTCACGAACGGTCTGTTCAATAACGCGTGGACCGGCAAAGCCAATCAGCGCTTTCGGCTCAGCGATGTTCAGGTCGCCGAGCATCGCGAAGCTCGCAGAGACGCCACCCATGGTTGGGTCGGTCAGCACGGAGATGTACGGTAAACCGCGTTCCTGCATTTTCGCCAGCGCCGCAGAGGTTTTCGCCATCTGCATCAGTGACATCAGCGCTTCCTGCATACGCGCACCGCCGGAAGCGGAGAAGCAGATAAGCGGGCAGTTGTCTTCCAGCGCCTGTTCAACGGCACGGACAAAACGCGCACCGACAACAGAACCCATTGAGCCGCCCATAAAGGAGAACTCAAAGGCCGCACCGACAACCGGCATACCGTGCAGGGTGCCTTTCATTACGATCAGCGCGTCTTTTTCACCTGTCTCTTTCTGAGCAGATGCCAGACGGTCTTTGTATTTTTTAGAGTCACGGAACTTCAGCACGTCTTTCGGCTCAAGTTCACTACCCAGTTCTACCAGGGACCCTTCATCTAACAGGCTATGCAGGCGATTACGCGCTGACATACGCATGTGATGATCGCACTTCGGGCAAACCTCGAGGTTACGCTCCAGCTCAGCGCGATACAGAACCTG
Source organism: uncultured Kluyvera sp. (assembly GCF_902485085.1). Classification (NCBI taxonomy): domain Bacteria; kingdom Pseudomonadati; phylum Pseudomonadota; class Gammaproteobacteria; order Enterobacterales; family Enterobacteriaceae; genus Kluyvera; species uncultured Kluyvera sp. The sequence goes on along the minus strand of NZ_CABTJS010000051.1, from coordinate 25,073 downwards.
ACCACAGCTATCGCATTTGGTCCACACCCCTTCCGGGATGCTCGCCTTACGGGTAGGTGTGATATTGCTTTTAATTCGTTCAATCCAGCTCATTGATAACCTTTCTGCCTGAACCTGGTCGATGCCAGTTTTGCCATAAGGGGGCGCGCATAATGCCACTTTTGCCCCTCATAGACCATGAATGTTGCACATTAAAACATAACAGCCCGAAACTTGGCATAAAAAAGTGGTCGAACCGCGAAACATGTCGTAACAGGGCACGGCTGAATCGTGCCCTGCGTGCAGGGTTTATTTTGCCTGTTTTGCTGCCTTGCGACGGTGACGAATCACTTCAATCACGCCCGGCAATATCGACAGCACGATGATGGCAACAATCAGCAGTTTCAGGTTTTCCTGAACCACCGGCAGATCGCCAAACAGGTAGCCCGCGTAGGTGAACAACAGCACCCAAAGCAGCCCACCGGTCACGTTGTAGATAGCAAAATGACGATAGGACATATGGCCCATTCCCGCCACAAATGGCGCAAATGTTCTGACGATAGGTACAAATCGCGCCAGAATAATGGTTTTTCCGCCGTGCTTATCGTAGAACGCATGGGTTTTGTCGAGGTAGCTACGACGGAAGATTTTCGAGTTCGGGTTGCTAAAGAGCTTCTCACCAAACAGCCGACCAATGGTGTAGTTCACCGCATCGCCGACAATCGCTGCAATGACCATCAGCACCACCATCAGATGGACGTTGAGATCGTTGGTTGGCAGCGCCGACAAGGCACCGGCAACAAACAGCAGCGAGTCGCCCGGCAGGAACGGCGTCACCACCAGCCCCGTTTCGCAGAACAAGATCAGGAACAAAATGGCGTAAACCCAGATGCCGTACTGCGCAACCAGCTCCGCCAGGTGCACATCAATGTGCAGGATGAAATCAATCAAAAAACGGATGAGATCCATATTGTCTTAGCCCTAAATGACTTCGTTAGTCCGCCAGGAAAAGCGGGCCCATCGGCGCGGCGGGCAGTTCAAAGTGGGCGGGATAGTCTACCGCCACCAGATACAGCCCTTCCGCTTTTGCCGTTGCCGCGGCAAGCGTCCTGTCTTTTGCCGCCAGCAGTTCTGCAATCCAGCTCTCCGGCTGGTTTCCTGAGCCAACTTCCATCAGGCTGCCAACAATATTCCTTACCATGTGATGCACAAAGGCGTTTGCTTTAATGTCCACCACAATATAGTTGCCATAGCGCGTCACGTTGATATGCATAACGTTACGCCATGGCGTACGCGACTGGCACTGCACCGCACGAAACGAGGTGAAGTCATTCTCGCCCAGCAGACTCTGTGCGGCGCGGTGCATCCGCTCCGCATCCAGCGGCTGGTGATAATGCGTCACGCCCTGGCCCAACACCGCCGGACGCAGCCGGTGGTTATAGATGACGTAGCGGTAGCGACGCGCCGTCGCGCTAAAGCGGGCGTGAAAATCGTCGGGAACAGCTTTCACCCAACGCACCGCGATGTCACCAGGTAAATTCGCATTTACCCCCAGCGTCCATGCGGCGTCTTTACGCGACGCGCGGGTTTCAAAGTGCACCACCTGACCCGTGCCGTGAACGCCCGCGTCGGTACGCCCGGCGCAATAGACGTTGATAGGCTCGTTGGCCACCTGCGAGAGCGCTTTTTCGAGCTTCTCCTGCACGCTGCGCACTTCATTTTGCCGCTGCCAGCCGTAGTATTTGCTGCCGTCGTACTCAATGCCCAGCGCAATTCGATAGACCGGCAGTTGCTCCATGTCAGACATTAGTACAGATACTCCTGCACCAATTTTTCAGCGGTTTTGACCGCCATCAGCGCGCCGCCAAAGCGAACGTTATCGGCAACGGACCAGAACTGAACCTGCTCCGGCATGCCGTAATCGTTGCGTACGCAGCCGATAGAGAGATGCGCACTGCCGGTCGCATCGCCAACCTGAGTCGGGAATTCCCCCTCTTCAGACAGCACGATGTCTTCGCCACGGGAGAAAGCATCGCGCGCTTCTTCCGCAGACAGCGGGCGCATGGCTTCAAAGCTCACCATCTGCGCGTGGCCGTAGAACACCGGCGACTGCACGCAGCTTGCAGAGATCATCAGGCCTTCGTCCTGCAGGATTTTGCGCACCTGGTCGACAATACGACGCTCCTCGCGCACGCTACCTTCACGGTCCGGCAGCAGCGGCAGCATGTTGAACGCCAACTGACGACCAAAGAAATCATCTTCATCAATCGGAATACCGTTCAGCAGCTTGGCGCTCTGCCCTGCCAGCGCATCAACGGCTTTCTTGCCGTGCGCGGAGGCGGAGATCAGGCTGGTCACGTTGATACGCGACAGGCCACCGTCATCAATCAGCGGCTTCAGTGCGGCCAGCAGCTGGCTGGTCTGGCTATCGGCTACGGCGATCAGGTTACGGTTGCGATAATCTGCCATTACGAACGGGTTCACGTCCGGAACGACCAGCGGCACGTCCGGCTCCAGCGCAAACAGACCGCTGAGGTCGATAACCAGGCAGCCCGCGTTGGTGGCTTCTTCGGCATAGCTTGCCGACGCTTCTTGACCCGCGGCAAAGAATGCCAGTTGAGCCTGAGTCCAGTCGAACTCTGCGGCGTCCTGCACTCTGACCGATTTACCGTTAAAACGCAGATGTTCACCCGCGCTGTCGGTGCGCGCCAGCGCATAGATATCACCCACCGGGAACTGACGTTCAGCAAGGGTTTCAAGCAGGGCTTCGCCTACGGCGCCGGTTGCGCCCAGGATGGCAATATTCCAGCCTTCAGACATGGTGATTTACTCCAGAAAAAGCGACTCTGCCGGAGTATCCAGCAGAGTGATTAAGAAGACATTAACAATGTACGGCGTTAAACCCGAGTTTTTGCAGCAGCTCGGCGGCATCGGCATCATCACACTCAACGGTTAATGATGACCACTCACGACGCTCGAGATAATTTTTGCGCAGTTTGTCGAATTCGCCCGGGATCCCCGCCACTTTTCGCAGCGGCGCATCATCGCGGCGCACATCATACACCAAATGGGCCAGTCTTTTCAGCGTAGGCTGATCGAGCGGACCGTGCAGGCTAATACGGCCGAACTCCGGCGCGGGCAGCAGCGTAGAGAGCGCCACTTCCTGCGGTTGACCGATAAACTGACTGTAGGCTTCAAACACCTGGGTGGTGCCGCGCGCTTTACCTTCCAGCGTGTAACCTGCGATATGCGAGGTGCCCAGATCCACTTTATCGAGCAGCGCCAGGTTGAGATCAGGCTCGGGTTCCCAGACATCCAGCACGACGCTAAGATTCTGTCCTTCTTCCAGACATTTCAGCAGCGCAGCGTTATCGACAACCGGGCCACGACAGGCGTTGATCAGAATCGTCCCCGGCTTCAGGCGGCGAATCAGCGCTTCATCGGCAAGATGCAGAGACTTATACTGCCCTTCTTTATAGAGCGGCGTATGGAAAGTGATAACGTCAGCTTCAGCAACCAGTTCGTCGAGCGAGCGGAAATCGCCTTCGTCGCCGTTGTCCGCACGCGGCGGATCGCAGAGCAGGGTTTTAATGCCCAACGCCTCAAGGCGCTTTTGCAGACGACCGCCCACGTTACCCACCCCGACAATACCAACGGTGCGGTCAGCCAGCGCAAAGCCGTCTCGTTCGGCCAGCATCAGTAGCGCCGAGAAAACATATTCCACCACGGCAATCGCGTTACAGCCAGGTGCTGCGGAGAAGCCAATCCCCGCCTGGGTCAGCCACGACTGGTCGACGTGGTCGGTGCCCGCCGTCGCCGTACCGACAAATTTAATCGCCTTGTCACCGAGTAGCGCTTCATTCACCTTCGTTACCGAGCGCACCATTAGCGCATCGGCATCGGTTAGCGCGTCGGTCGGAATCGGGCGACCAGGAACAGCCCTCACCTCGCCCAGGCGGCTAAAAAGCTCACGGGCGTAGGGCATATTTTCATCAACAAGGATTTTCACGGTTCAGTACCTGTCTGAGAGCGAGAGTAAACCGGGGAAGTGTGCCATAATCTTGCCGCCAGGAATACTCGCGCCTGGCATCAGTACCGCTTTGCAGAAAGGAATAATCATGACGCAACCCATCTCAGGTATGCCTGCGCGCCCTCCGGGGGCCGGCCCTACACCGCTTTCCAATGCTGGAGAGCAGCCGCTGAGTCTCCAGCAACGCACCGTGCTGGAACGCTTGATCACGCGCCTTATCACGATGACCTCACAGCAAAATGCTGAGGTATGGGCTGGCGTGAAGCACGATCTGGGCGTGAAAAGCGATACGCCGTTGCTGTCGCGTCACTTCCCGGCAGCGGAACAGAATTTAAATCAGCGCATCGGTACTGCCGAGCAGAACTTCAGTATGAGACAAACGCTGTCTCAGTTGACCGAGCTGCTGGGTCAGGGAAACAACCGCCAGGCCGTCAGCGATTTTATTCGCCAGCAGTACGGGCAAACCGCGTTGAACCAGCTAACGCTGCCGCAGCTTAAAAATGTGCTGCAGCTACTCCAGCGTGGCCAGCTTTCTATTCCTCAACCGCAGCAGCGCCCGGCGACCGACCGCCCGCTTCTCCCAGCGGAGTACACCACGCTCAATCAGCTGGTTGGCAAGCTTTCTGCGGCCACCGGTGAGCCGAGCAAGCAAATCTGGCAGTCGCTGATAGAGCTCGCCAGCGTGAAGCCCGAGGCGCTCTATTCAGATAAAGCGCAAACACCGTCCAGCGAGGCCAATAAGCCGTTGTGGCAGTCGCTTCAGGAATTTTCTCCGGTTAAAACCAGCGAGCTTATTCCCGCTAAATATTTCACTTCGCTGGTGACGTTGCTGCAAGCACGATTGACGCTGAGCACGCACCCTGCGCCTACGCTTAACGTTCTTCAGGCGGCGCTTAAGCAACCGCTGGGCGATCAGGAGTTTCAGGTGCTGCGTGATTACGGGCAGCAGAGCTGGAATATTACGCCGCAAACGGTGCTGACCCCCGTTCAGGTTCAGGAGTTGCTTAATCTGCTTTTCCTCAAGCGTATTGAGCGTGAGCGCGTGGCACATGCCGAGGCGCAGGTGTTGGAAGCGCGTAATATTCAGCCGATTTACGCCCCGTTTGCGCCGATGATTACCTCGATTAAGTCGCTGTCGGCACGGCCTGGGTTGGCCTTTGTGGTGCTGATTGTGGTGGCGGTGCTACTTTGGGTGCTGCTGTAAGCTCAGCATCTGGGCATCACTGCATCATCTAATCGATTACTGGAACGATGAAGCCTCTGCTGGAAACCGGCGAGCCGGAGAGTGGAAGACAAGGTCAATGCGCCAGGGATGGCGGATTGAAACGAACCGAGACAGAACAACATTACCGGGAGTAAATTTGAACAACGCTTGCGTTGACCCCGAAGGGGCAAGGTCCATAAATGGGCCGAGTAATCTCGAGTTTCACCGTGCCGCAAGCTGGAGTTCGTAGGTGAGCGCGGTGTGAAACACCGATTTCCCTGCGGGCAGCGGGGATTGTTAAGGGGGATGCGGTTGTATGAACGGATCACATTCATCCAGATTCACCTCGCTATCGGTTCATGTTCTCCATATGATTAAAATGGCCTGAAAAGGCAGTGTCAGAATCCAGCCATGAGCTGGTAAAGTTGAGTTGTCTGATGCAGAGTCAGACCCGCGTTCTGGCGTAATAAACGGAGCAAAGAGCGCTGTCAATTATTCATAGTAAATATTAATTAAGTCACAAAATATAAAACCACAAATATAATTAACAATATCAATCACCACATTGAATAATGATTTCACTCATGCAAACAAAACCATATGATAAATATAATATAAAATCCGATAATACTGACACACCTCACAAAACCTGCATTCAAAAGACTTTCTAATCAACAGCTCGCTGCAATTAAATTATTTCCATTCATATATCAGATAACCAGGAAATATAAATAAACACGCTTTATTTTACTGGTCAGGAACGTAATAAATGGAATTTCGTAATCTGACGCCATTCTCCGTGATGGCGTACGCCATGGAAGATATTTATGGCAAACGGCATCACGTTGTTGCCATGAAAACCGGCTTTCGTCTTGTACCGGGCGATAAGGGTCAGTTGCAGCCGGTGCTGATGGAATATCCGGCGCTGCCGTTATGCCTGGAAGATAAATTTTTCGGGGAAATAAATATTTCTCCGGTCAGACAGGAAAGTGACCTCGCTCCGCTGAAACCCGCCTGCGATATCCTCGTCAATGGCACGGCTTACACACCGGATGGCATCGCTGTGCCGGAAATGACTGCGGCTGTATCAATACACGCCCCATCCGGCGACGTGATACTGGACAAAAGGCTGCGCATAACCGGTCAGCGCTTTTACCAGCATCAGGCGTTAACCGGGCAATGGTACGAAACGGAACCTGAGCCCTTCACCTCGCTGCCACTGAACTATCGCTACGCCTTTGGGGGGGAATGCCGTGTGGAGACGGACTGCGATTATGCTGACCGCATCCCGGAAGCCCATCGCCTGACTGAGACACAGCGCAGCGGGCATCCTGATAAAGAGAATCCACCGCTGGCGCACACCGTCTGTCCGGTTAACCCGCTGGGGCTGGGTTATGCGCCGTCCTGGTATCTGCGGGCCAGCAAAGTACAGCAGGTTGAAGCCCCGCGCATTATCGCCACGGACACACCGTTCACCCTTGCGCATTTTATTGCCGTTTCCGGCGATAACGCTGACTGGTCGGCCCCGGAATACCAGCCCGCCGGTTTTGGTGCCACCGGCCGCACCTGGCTCCCCCGGTTGCCGCTGGCCGGAACCTACAATCAGGAATGGCTGGAAAACCGCCATCCGGGCCTGCCGGAAGATTTTGATTTCCGCTACTGGAACGCGGCACCCCATGACCAGCAAATTCCTTTCCCCCGTCCCGGAACAACGCTCACCCTGAGTGGCCTTCATCCTGAGGGCGACATCACGTTTACATTACCCGCCAGCCAGGCCGGTATTCTGCTGCGGATGGTCTCCGGTGAGTGTGTTCCGCAGCTGATGTGGACCGACACGCTGCTCATTGACACGGATGCGCTGACTGTTGAGCAGACCTGGCGTTATCTGTTGCCCGTTAATTCGTCAGTGCGGGTGATGGAAGCCCGTTATCACGTCGCAGGAGAACAATGATGGCGGAGAACTATATCGCCCGTCAGGACGGGCAGTGGACAGTCGTCAGCCTGACGCCGGACGTCTGTAAAACCCCGATGGGGCCCTCCACACCACCGGTTCCTTACCCTGTCACCGCCAGACTGGGTGATGCCGTCCAGGTTGTACCGTCAGTCAACGCAAACCGGCATCCGGTACTGGTTCTCGATCAAAGTTTCGTTCCCTCGACAAAAGGCGACGAGCCGGGTGTGGCTAAGGGAGTGAAAAGCGGCACGGTAGGGGATATCTGCGAGCCGCTGGAGCACAGCACCACCTTCAGAGTCAGTAGCAAGCCGGTTCTGCGTCACTTTGATAAGTTCTGGATGAACGCCCGTAATACCACGGGACTGATTATCGGGCAGCCGCCCGCTGCCAGTGTTAAGGCAAAAGAGGCTGACCCACAACCTGTACCGGAAACGGAGAAGGAGCAAAGCCTCTGGGACATGATGCTGATGGTCGAGAGGGACAGAAACCAGGCGCAGATGGATTCAGCCCCCGCACAGCTTGATCTGACGATTGGTGCCGCCAAAACGTTCTGGAACCAGTTTCCCGATATGGTCACAATGCTGGGCCAGGGTGCGGTGATGCAGCATGCCGGGGAAATGCAGATGAACGGGGCCATACTGTCTGCCATGGGTCAGGAAGACCTGGGGGAAGACATGTATAACATGGGAGGTAATATCCGCGACCATGCCAGTGATTTTAATCTGGATCGGTACCGTCTGGAGATGAGCAATGAGACGCAGGCGCTAGGCGGAAAAATCTACGACTATGGTTCGCTGGCGCTGGGGGGATTTGGCCTTGCGAAAGGCGGATTCACGCTCGCCAGAACCCTTCGGGCTGCCAGGAAACTCGCAAATGAAGGGGAAAATGCCGGTAAGTTCACCGCTGACTTACTGAAAATTAAAAATGGCGAAAATGCCATCAGTGATGTGACAGCTCCGGAAAAACTGGCTGATGATGTGCTCCCCGACAGTGACAGCGGGGCAATAATCAAGGGGGAAAGTCAGGCAAACAACGGCCAGGGAAAAAATACCAGCCAGTCCGACATGACCTGTACAGGCGACCCGGTGGATGTGGCCAGCGGCAGCCTCATTCAGTCTCTCAGTGTACTTATACTTCCAGGTTCCCTTCCCCTGACCCTCTCGCGTTTCTACCGTTCCCAGGCCACAGGTGGCGGGATATTTGGTAAAAAATGGACGGATGAATGGTCCTGCTCACTGACGGTTCACGATAACGACCTCCACTTTACCGACCATGAAGGCGTGGTGCTCTGGTACCGTATCCCGCAGGACGGTATTTTCCGCAATATCAGCAATTCCCGTCAGGCACATTACCGGCTGTCAGGCGATATGCACGGGGAACTCACCGTCTTTGACCGCCGCTCGCAGCAAACACGGGTATTTTCTGCAACAGGTTGCGGCATTTATCTGCTGTCCGCCATGTATGACCGCTATGGCAACCGCATTGATTTCATCCGCACCGATGGTCTGCTGACGGAAATCCACCACAGCGACGGCTACAGGCTGGCACTCACCTGGCAGCAACAACAACTGATGAGTATTGACCTGGTCGCCCCGCAGCGCCAGCGTCTGGTGACCTGCCGGTATGACAATAATGGCTATCTGACTGAGTGCGACACCTTCCAGTTCACCCACCTGTGGCATGAGTATACGCAGGAAGGGTATATGACCCGCTGGAAGGATACGGCCAGAACTTGTGTCGATATTCATTATGACAGCCAGGGGCGGGCCATCAGCACCCTGTCAACTGAAGGGTATTACGATGACCATTTTGTCTATAACGACGAAGAGCACTGCACCACCTACATCGACGCCGAAGGCGGTGAAACGCGCTACTGGTACAACGAAGACGGCCTGGTCACCCGCAGCCTCGACCCGCTGGGCCGGGAAGAAATCACCGTCTGGGAAAACACACAGCTCCAGTCCCGCACCGACGCGCTGGGGCGCACCACGGCATATCAGTACAACGATGAAGGCGATATCCGACAGGTTGCCCTGCCGGGCGGTTACAGCCTGTATTACGACTATAACGAAGCCGGACAGCTTACCCGGCTGACCACACCGGGTAACCAAATCTGGCAGTGGGCTTACGACGACCACGGTAGCATGGTCTGTCTGACCGACCCGCAGGGCCGACAGCAGCAGTTCAGCTACAGCGAACAGGGGGATTTACTTAAACGCATTCTGCCGGGCGGCGCAGGCTGGCAGTGGGATTACGATGCGCTGCACCAGGTATGTAAAACCATCGCACCGGATGGCGGCGTGACGGAGACTGAACAGGATTTTCTCGGCCGTCTGCTGAGTGTGAAAGACCCGCTGGGGTTCACCACGCAGTTCCGCCACAGTAAAACGCATGCCGGGCCACAGGGCAGCGTGGAAGAAGTCAATCGCCCCGATGGCGTACGCGAACTGATGCGCCAGAACAGTGAAAAACTGCCGCAGAGCTTCACCGATGGCGAAGGCAAAACCACGCGTTATGAATACGGCGCGTTTGACCTGCTGACGGCGATTATTCGTCCCGATGGCGAACGGCTGGAGTGCCGCTACGATAAGCTCACCCGCCTGACCGAAATCGTCAATACCGAGGGGGAACTCTACCGTCTGGAATACGACAAAGCCGGACAGCTTGTCGCCGAAACCGACTTTACCGGGCGCACGCTACGCTATCAGTATGACGCCGCAGGCCGCTGCATCCGCACCACCTTCCCGGACGGCACGCACCTTAACCGCCGCTATAACGTCACTGACCAGGTGACGAATGAAGAAGTGACGCACGGCGACAGTGACCGCACGCTCAGCCACACCACCTTCCGCTATGACAATCTGTGCCGTCTGGTGGAAGTGAAAAACACTGACGCCACGGTGGCGTATGAATACGATGACGCCAGCCGGGTTATCGCCGAAACCCTCAACGGCAGGCGCACTGAGTACCAGTACGATGCGCAGCAGAATTATGTCACACAGCGTACCACCGCCGGTATCACGGAGCGTTTCAGCTGTGGGGTGATGGGCGAACTGAAAACGTGGCAGATAGACAACCACGCGCCATTAACCTTTGAACACGACCTGTGCGGCCAGGAAACCCGCAGAACAAGCTCAGCCGGATTTGACCTGCGGCAGGGCTACACGCAGACGGGAATGCTGACGGAGCAGCAGCTCGGCAACCTGGAAGAACTGAATCCGCACTACCGGCGCAACAATACCCTCCGCCGCCAGTGGCTGTACGACAAAGCGTATAACCTGACCATGATTGCCGACTCCCACCGGGGAACAATGGTTAACAGCCTGACGGCAAACGACCAGATTAACCACGCCACCTGGACGGGCTGCAGCCAGGTAGCGATGTGTGAAGAACGATTCACCTACGACCAGAACCTGAACATCGCCCGTCGCCAGACGTGGGTGAACGAGGTGATGGAAAGCGAGGCGCATCAGCGCCAGCAGCATGGCCGGGTCACATCGAGGGAGTATAAAGAGTGGCAGCACTCAACGCACCGGATAAACCCGCACAGTGGAATGCCGGAAGCCGGTAGATTTGTCAAAGTCATCCGGGATGAACAGACCATCTGGAAATACGATATCAATGGTCGCCTGGTGGAGAAAGTGGTTGATAAGGGAGGTTACCGCCCTCTTCTCTGGCGCTACCGCTGGGATGCGCGCAGCCAGCTTACCGGGCTGGAGACCCCGGAAGGTGAACGCTGGGAATATAAATACGACCCGTTTGGCAGACGCATCAGCAAGCGTTGCACCAACCGCGACAAGCCGGGTACGGATTTTCACTGGAACGGCGACCAGTTAACCGAAGAAATCCCGGTCAGTGCTGACGGTAAAGCCGATTATGAAAACGGCATCCGCTGGATATATGAACCGGGCAGTTTTACGCCGCTGGCACGTTATGAGAAGGGGCAACTGCACTATGCCCTGACGGACACCGTAGGCCGTATTCAGGAGCTGGTGACAGAAGACGGCACTATCGTCTGGCGGGGCAGACAACAGCTCTGGGGCCGGGAGGAAAGCCGGAACAAAGAAGATGCGCCTACCTGTCGGTTACGTTTTCCGGGGCAGTATGAGGATGTGGAATCAGGGCTGTACTATAACCGGTTCAGATACTATGATTGCGAAAGTGGACAGTATGTGTGTGCGGACCCGATAGGGCTGAGAGGCGGGTTAAACCTCTATGCGTATGTCAAAAATCCGCTGACGTGGATAGATCCATTAGGATTAGCTGGATGTAGTGCTCAATTCAAATCAAGAAATGAAGCCTTCAGAGCTGCGAAAAGAGATGCCGGTATTCCAATGAATCAACAACCAGATAGAATATTTAATTCTAAAACTGGATTTTATGGTGATCACAGAAATATACCAATGACTGACTCCAGAAAAAATCCTATTTTTGATAGCAATGGTAATCAAGTCTGGACAAGGGAATATCAGTTTACCAGAGCGGATGGAACTAAAATTATCATCCAGGATCATTCTGCTGGACACTCTTATCCTGGTGGAATAGGAAATCAAGGTTCTCATTTAAATGTAAGACCGATTGAGAATACTCGAACGGGGTCAGTCCCTGGTACATTTGATCATTATGAATTTTGAGGAGCGCAGCGTGTACTGGAATGATATTGATGGTAATATATTGTTTAACAAGGTTTTCACTAAACCTATTGAAGTAAATGAAATCGATGTCTTTGACATCAAAATAGATCGTGAAGCCGCTACAGTAATAATATCTTTTGACCTGGTTAATGAATTACCAGATAACCCACCGCCGAAATGGGTTAAAGGTTACAATAGATGCAGGTGTGGTATAAACTGTAGCGGAGTTAAATATTTAAAAATAGACGGTATGTCTACAGATATGCTGGCAAAAATAGAAATATATACTGATAATAATGAAGTTATAATAAAGGGAACTGATATTTTTTTAAATCTGAAGTGTTCTCACATACAATTGATGGGGCCTTCGGTATATATCAGTCAATAAAATAAAAGCCGGGAAAGTAATCAAATCTTCCCGGCTTTTTTATTATTTAATCCCGTTCAGTACACTAAACCAGCACGTCCTTTATCCCCTTCACCACCTGCCGCACCTGATAAAGCTGCTCGCGCAGCTCCTGTACCTCGTCGCCGTCGGCGATCAGCACGATGCCCCCCTTCGAAATCCGCACTGTCACACCGTGCCCGGTATCAAACCCGCCTCAGCCAGTTCCCCTTCATCAACAGCGCCGGATAGCGTGAATAACACCGTGTGCGTAGCGTCTTTGGATCGACATGTCGGGTGGTCACATAACTGACTGTATAGCGCCGCTGCACCTTGGAAACACACAGACGGAGATGCTGACAGAACAGCAGCCCGGCAACCAGGAAGAACTGAATCCGCACTACCGCCGTAACAACCCCCTGAGCCGCCAGTGGCTGTACGACAAAGCTTACAACCTGACAATGATTGCCGATTCTCATCGGGGAACGATGGTTAACAGCCTGACGGCAAACGACCAGATTAACCACGCCACCTGGACGGGCAGCAGCCAGGTGCCGATGTGTGAAGAACGATTCACCTACGACCAGAACCTGAACATCACCCGCCGCCAGACGTGGGTGAATGAAGTGATGGAAAGCGAAGCGCATCAGCCCCAGCAGCATGGCCGGGTGACATCGCGGGAGTATAAGGAGTGGCTGCACTCGACGCACCGGATAAACCCGCACAGCGGAATGCCGGAGTCCGGTAAATTTGTCAAAGTCATCCGGGATGAACACACCACCTGGAAATACGATATCAACGGTCGCCTGGTGGAGAAAGCGGTTGATAAGGGAGGTTACCGCCCTCTCCTCTGGCGCTACCGCTGGGATGCGAGAAGCCAGCTTACCGGGCTGGAGACCCCGGAAGGTGAACGCTGGGAATATAAATACGACCCGTTTGGCAGGCGCATCAGCAAGCGTTGCACCAATCGGGATAAGCCAAGAATGGATTTTCACTGGAACGGTGACCAGTTAACCGAGGAAATTCCGGTCAGTCAGGATGGCACTCCGGACCATGAAAACGCTATCCGCTGGATATATGAACCGGGCAGTTTTACGCCGCTGGCACGCTATGAAAATCCCACCACTATAACGGTGGGCTGACGCCGGAAGAGTCAGAGAACAGTTACCATTTTTACTGTAGAACCGTGGCCAATATGACCTCACCACTACACCGTCCTAACAAATATCAGGTTTTGTCCTGAATTTGTGTATAAACGATAACTCATACCTCCCGGCTAATTCAGCAAACTCACCACCACACTTCAGCCTGAACCCCAGCCATAAACTCATTTTTGCTGTTGTCGTTAAACCTGAACTGCGACAACTCATTATCAATGATGTTGATATAGGTCCCGTAGAAACGGATTTCCGGACGCGAACCCAGCAAACTTTCCCCAACTTTGAGAGCATGATAAAGCGTCGTTTTATACGCCGACTCTTTCAGATCCTGCCCCTGCTGGGTGGTGTTCTTCTGGGCAAACCAACCTAGTTCGACGCCAGTCTGGTTCCAGGTATCCCAAATCCATGCCGGACGGATAACCGCGCGGAAGCTATTAAAGTCGCTACCCGCCCCGCTTTCATAGCTATAGACATCTTCACCGTGCGACCAGACCAGCGCATTCGCCATGATGATGCGATCAGCCAGATACATCTCCCCCTGTGAAATTAAACGCCAGGCCACGCCGTTGGTATGATCGCCGTAGTAATAACGCCCCTGCGCCATTGAGTTGCTGGCACCGGAGAAGTTGGAGAAACTGCTGGCGTAGGAGTTATTTGCCACCTGCAGGGTAAATTCATTAAACCCTTTGCGGTCAAGCTCCTGGCGGACAATCGCCGTCGCCATCCAGGTATCCTTCATCTCAAAATAGCTGTTGTTGCTCTCGTTACGTTTCTGGTCATCGGTTTTATTCGCAAAGGCATATTTGCCCATTAACGACAGCGAACCATCCTGCCACAGCGGAATATTACGATAACGGAGATCCACCGAGTTGGTGTTCATTTGGGTGGTGTTATTAAAGTCGCGCGAGTAAACGTCTACGTCATTGCGGCTTAACGAGGCATCAAGCTGCCCTACCCCCAGATTCCAGTTCTGAATACCCACCGCCGCCGCCACGTCGGTGGTGAGCGATTTCCAGTCCAGCATCTGGATTTCGTATTCCGGTAGCTTATGCTTACCAACCCAGAAATCGGCTTCGCGAGCAAACGGCAGGAAGCCTTTGGTGGTCAGGAAAATGTCACTAAACTGCATGATGTTTTCATTATCGCTGTCGCCAAACCAGGCATCGTTATACTGCTCTCCCACATTACCGTCGTAGGTCACGATGGCGTTCGCCGTTTTCCCGTCCTGGTTGTATACCCGCTGATTAAGAGTCAGGTCAAACCAGCCGCTCATTTCGTTACCGAAACGACCGAGCGAACCTGCGGCATAGGTTTGCGTCGAACCGTGATTAGAGGTTCCCCAACCGGAGCGGAAATAGCCTTCATAGCTGAAGCCAATATCCTCTTTAACAAATTTACTGATGTCCTTCATGGTGACACTTTCCACCGTCGGCTTTTTACCTTCGGTATTAATCACCGCCACCTGTTGAGTCGCTTTCACCTCTGGTTTAGGCACGTTTTTAACTTTTTCGCTATTCTCATTTTCAATATTTTCCGCCACCGGTGATTGTGCCGTCACGTTGGCAGCCATGACGTTACGCTGCTCGTTCTCTTGAATACTTTTTTGCAGCGTCGCGACTCTATCTTTATAATTCGATAATTCTGATTGCGTTTGTTTTAATGCCGTTTTATTTGCAGATAATTCCGCCTCGAGCATTTCAAGACGTTGTTCAACAGTTAATTTCGCTGCTATCACATCAAGTGGAGATAATGCGGCCAGGATAGATAAGGACAATAAGCTAACCTTCAATGTGCTTGAATTCATAGGGTACCCTTAAAATATAATTATAATATTACCTTCAGCCATTACTGACTGAAGGTGAAATGCTAATACAGAGGATGGTTTAAATAATTCGCCCTTCCGTGAGGGAAATATTCTTTGAGGAATTACGAATTCTGTTCCGCAGCGGCCGACATATTGACTTTGTTGGCGGCAATCACGAACGGCAGGTAGATTAACGTTGCGACGACCAGACACAGTATGCCGACGAACAGCGCCATCCAGTTACCGCCGGTACCAAAGAAGGCAATAAGCGGCCCGGGCGTGGTCCACGGTACCGCGTAGGCAATCGGTGGGATGATTTCCAGGGTAATAAAGAAGTAGCCAATCAGTGAGTTAATAAACGGTACCAGAATAAACGGAATCACCAGAATCGGGTTCAGTACGATAGGCAGGCCGAACATCACCGGCTCATTGATGTTAAACAGGCCAGGCACAAAAGCCATTTTGGCGAGATCGCGGTAGTCCTTGCGGCGAGAGGCAATAAAGATAGCCAGCAGCAAGCCCAGCGTCATCCCGGACCCGCCGCAGTTGGCAAAGGCGTCGTTAATACCGGTCCAGGTAATCGGGTACGGCGCACCCCAGGTGGAACCATGAGAGGCGGCATAGGAGAGGTTTTCCAGATTCGCTTCCGAGAAGATAGTCTCACGAATCGCCGCCACGGTGTTCGGCCCATGAATACCGAGGATCCACAGGAAGTTCGCCACCAGCCCCAGAATCAGTACGGTCACGATGTTGGTGCCCATATCCTTCAGCGGTGCCTGGATCAGGGTGTAGATCAGGTCGTTCAGGCCATTTGGCGAGATTTTAGATAGCAGGTAGTTCAGTACAGAGAAGAAGATCATCACGAAGAAGATCGGCAGCAGCACTTTGAAAGAACGTGCCACAGCAGGCGGCACCGCCGCTGGCATGTTGATGGTGACCTTCGGGTTACGCGCCAGGCGACAGAAAATTTCGCTCGCCAACAAAGCAACGATCACCGCTACGAATAGCCCCTGCGGTCCCAGATATTTGGTGCTCAGATAAGCCTGCCCGTCGATAATCGTATACGGGGTATAGACCACGAAGAACGCGCCAATCGCGGTCAGGCCGCACAGCAGGTCATCCTGCTGATAGCTTATCGCCATGTTACGCGCCACGAGGAAGGTAATCAGCACCGCCATGATATTGACCGAGCCGTTCATCACCGGAGTGAAAATTTGCTGCGCGTCGGCGAGGTTCGGGAATATCGTCCCCAAATGCAGGATACTGGCGATAAAGCCGTCCGGCGAGAGGATCGCGAAGTTAATCAGAATAATGAGTGAGCTAGCCATGACGATTGGGAATGACAAAATAAAGGCATCGCGAATGGCCGAAACGTGGATCTGAGAGTTTAATTTAATGGCTATCGGAACGAGGATTTTCTCCATCCCGCGTTCAAATGAATTCATTAACCCCATAATGGTCCCTTAATTTCCGAATGAAATAAACAATAATTATTGATTTAATAACTGACGAGCTTGTTCAAACACCGCCTGACCATCCATTTGGCCATAATTTTTCATATCAATGACCGCAACAGGAATTTTCCCCTGTGCAATTGCTTCAATTTCACTCTTTTGAAAACGAACCTGCGGACCTAGCAGCACAACATCTACGGCATTTTTCTTAATTTGTTCTTTAGCTTCAGAAATAGCTAACGCATTAATATTCGCTGGAATATTAACCGCCTCAGCATGTTCGCGCATTCTTTTCACCAGCATGCTCGTCGACATTCCCGCCGCACAGACCAATAATATATTTTGCATCCCCATCTTCCTTTCTCAATAAAATATGCCATTAATTGACGACCACTTTAATAATTGTTAATTTTCGTAACCAGCATTCCGATCACAGTTAACGGTGTCAAAGTTGTTCAACAATTGACTGATAGATGGACGTGTTGGTGCATTATTGCGAAAACGGATTCGTAACCTTTTGTTTAAAAAGGATTTAAGGAGGTTCAAAAGTGATCTACCAGAACGTCATTAATCTGCTTAAAAACAGATTAAATAGCTCGATCTACAATATCGGCGATCTTCTACCGTCGGAAAAAGAGTTGGCAGAACATTATGATGTTTCGCGCAATACTTTACGCAAAGCGCTAAAAACGCTGGAAGAGGAAGGGATGATTGAACGGCGGCATGGTTCAGGCACCTATTTGCGAAACAAGCATTTTCAAGCCTCAGTGACTCATCTCGATAGCTTTACCGAAATCGCCCGCAACGAGGGTAAAACACCCACCAGCCAGATACTAAAATTTGAGCTTCAGACGGCTTCTGATGAAATCGCCAATAACCTGCGGGTAATGCACGGCGAACCGGTTTATTACGCCAAACGCCTGCGCTTAATCGACAATATTGCCATGCAGATTGAGGAAACGTGGCTCTCTGCCAGCCGCTTCCCGGACCTGACGATTGCGCATATGAAGAAGTCGAAGTTTGCGTATATTGAGAACGAATGCGGGGTGAAAATTCTTGGCTGCTATGAGTCAATTCAGCCCATTCTGCCGTCACCGGATGTCGCCAACCTGCTGCATATCAGCGCGTTAGACCCGATTATTCGAATGCAAACACAGGCTATTGATGAACAATCAAACCCTATCGATTACTCGATTCTGTACACCAATATGTTTGAATTTCAGGTGAAGTACTTCCTGCCACGTAAAACGGTTGCCGGCTCCCAGACGCGCAGAGCCGGGCAATAACGATTACTTACGGAATGACCACAGGGTGACCACTATCCCCAGTACAGCGGAAATGGCTCCGCCGAGGAAGACGGACGGATAACCGAACGAAGTTGCCAGCATCCCCGCCAGCGGCCCGGATACGCCCAGTGCGATATCCTGGAACGCGGCGTAGCCGCCCAACGCCGTACCACGAACCTGCTGCGGTACTCGCTTGACCACTTCCACGCCAAGTGCCGGGAAAATCAGCGAGCAGCCAGCGCCGGTCAGCGCCGCGCCGGAAAGCGCCACCCATGCGCTCGGTGCCTGCCATAGCAGCAACAGACCCACCGTTTCGACTAACAGGGAAACCACCGCAACCTTAACGCCCCCGAAGCGGTCCGGCATCCAGCCAAACAGAATACGCACCAGCACGAAAGTGCCGCCGAATGCCGTCAACGTAAAGCCAGCCATCAACCAGCCTTTGCTCATAAAGTAGAGCGAGATAAATGTGCCAATCACCGCAAAGCCCACGCCCTGTAGCGCTAGCCCCATACCCGCCTTCCAGATAAGCCCAATCACGCTGAACAGCGACGGGCGCTCCCCCGCCATGGCGGCGACTTTACGCACCGAACCATTAAAGGCCCAGGCCAGCAGCGGCAACGCCATGGTGACCCCGGCCAGCACGGCAAAACCGTAGCGAGCGTTGATAAATAGACCCAGCGGTGCGCCCGCGGCCAGTGCACCAAAAATAGCCATGCCGTTCCAGGACATCACTTTGCCGGACTGCTTCGGCCCTACCAGCCCCATGCCCCAGGTCAGAGTGCCGGTTAACAGCTGGCTTTCGCCGAAGCCCAGAATCAAGCGCCCGACGATAAGCAGGCCAAATTTGACCATCGCATCCACCGGCAGCAGCGCCGCACCAAGCCAGGCGGCCCCGGCAAACGCGCAGGCGGCCATGCCCTGCAATGCCGAACGCTTACCACCATACTGGTCCGCAAGGCGTCCGGCATAGCCGCGCGTCAGCACGGTCGCAAAGAACTGAATGCCCACGGCAATACCCACCATGGTGTTGCCGTAGCCCAGCTCCTGGTGCACAAATAGCGGAATGACCGGCAGCGGAATGCCGACGGTTAAATAGGTCAGAAACACCGCAAAAGCGATACGAAATAGCGACCCGTTCGAGGAAGATGTTGATTCAGTTTGAGTTACTGCTGTCATGCTTTACTCCATAAAACGAGTAAGGCGAGGTGCTATAGCCACGCCCCCTCTACCTGTGAATCAGGATTAAGGTGCGTTGGTTGACGTTGAACGCTTACGCATTATCGTGATGATAATGTTGAGCCAGGAGTTTGCCTGTTATTTCAGGCGATTGTCAACGCAAAAAAAAGGAGCCTGAAGGCTCCTTTTTCTCACCAACTGTAAAATTACAGCTTACGCATGACCAGCGTGGCGTTGGTGCCGCCGAAACCGAAGCTGTTGGACATGACGGTAGTCAGTTCACGCTCGGTTGGTTCAGTCACGATGTTCAGGCCAGCAGCCTGCTCGTCCATCTCGTCGATGTTGATGCTTGGAGCGATAAAGCCGTGTTCCAGCATCAGCAGAGAGTAGATGGCTTCCTGTACGCCAGCGGCGCCCAGAGAGTGACCGGTCATTGCTTTAGTTGCGGAGATTGCCGGGCTGTTGTCACCGAACACTTCCTGAATGGCGCCCAGTTCTTTCACGTCGCCTACCGGAGTAGAAGTACCGTGGGAGTTCAGGTAGTCGATTGGGGTATCAACGCCGTGCATCGCCATCTTCATGCAACGCACTGCACCTTCACCGGATGGAGCAACCATATCTGCGCCATCGGAGGTTGCGCCGTAGCCAACGATTTCTGCATAGATATGCGCACCGCGAGCCAGAGCGTGTTCCAGTTCTTCAACCACAACCATACCGCCGCCGCCAGCGATGATGAAACCATCACGGTGTGCGTCATAGGTACGGGACGCTTTTTCTGGAGTGTCGTTGTATTTGGTGGACAACGCACCCATTGCATCGAACTCACAGGCCATTTCCCAGCCCAGCTCTTCGCCGCCGCCAGCAAAAACGATGTCCTGTTTGCCCAACTGAATCTGCTCTACCGCGTTACCGATGCAGTGTGCGGAGGTCGCACATGCGGAGCTGATGGAGTAGTTCACGCCGTGAATTTTGAACGGCGTTGCGAGGCACGCGGAAACCGCAGAACCCATCGCTTTGGTCACAACGTATGGACCAACCGCTTTCAGGCCACGCGGGCTACGCATTGCGTCAGCACCGAATACCTGAGCTTTAGAAGAACCACCGGAGCCGGCAATCAGGCCTACGCGCGGGTTGTTCTGATAATCTTCTGCTTTCAGGCCAGAGTCTTCAACCGCCTGCTGCATGGAGAGATAAGCGTAGATAGAGGCATCGTTCATGAAACGGACCACTTTGCGGTCGATAAGACCGGTGGTGTCCAGTTTGACGTTACCCCATACGTGGCTACGCATACCAGAATCTTTGAACTCTTGAGAGAAAGTGATCCCCGAGCGTCCTTCACGCAGAGATGCCAGGACTTCCTGCTGGTTGCTACCGATGCTGGAAACGATACCCAGGCCAGTAATCACTGCACGTTTCATTCAATACCTCTGTAAGTCATCACTATTTTAAAGTTTCGAGTCGCAAGATAGCGTACACTTGTACGCCGAACAAGTCCGATCAGCAATTTTATGCAGAAATTTGCGCCTTCGAGCCCGCATCGTTAAGATCCTCAGACTCCTTGCCGCACGAGTAACTTACGTGAAACATAACACCATACAATCTGCCAACCTCGAATTTAACAGTGAGGGTACACCTGTTTCCCGAGATTTCGACGATGTCTACTTCTCTAATGACAACGGTCTGGAAGAAACTCGCTACGTCTTTCTCGGTGGTAACCAGTTGGATGAACGCTTTCCAACCCACCCCCGCCCGCTGTTTGTCGTGGCAGAAAGTGGTTTTGGTACCGGTCTCAATTTCCTGACGCTATGGCAGGCGTTTGACGCCTTTCGCCGCCAGCATCCTGACGCTACGCTACAAAGATTACATTTCGTCAGTTTTGAAAAATTTCCGCTGAAGGCAGACGACCTACGCCTGGCGCATCAGCACTGGCCGGAGCTGGCACCCTGGGCCGAACAGCTTCAAGCTCAGTGGCCGCTGCCGCTGTCAGGCTGTCATCGTTTGCTGCTCGATGAGGGGCGCGTTACGCTGGATTTGTGGTTTGGCGATATCAATGAACTGACCGATAAGCTTGACGATACGTTTAACCAGCAGGTTGATGCCTGGTTCCTTGATGGCTTCGCTCCCGCCAAAAATCCGGATATGTGGACTCCGGCGCTTTTTGCCGCAATGGCGCGAACAGCCAGACCAGGCGGCACGCTCGCCACCTTCACCTCGGCAGGATTTGTCCGCCGTGGCTTGCAGGAAGCTGGGTTCACCATGCATAAGACCAAGGGCTTTGGCCGCAAACGCGAAATGTTGACCGGCGAAATGACCACCGCACAACCCAACGTGAAGCGCACGCCGTGGTTTGCACGTACAGCTAGCGAGACACGTGAAGTGGCGATCGTCGGGGGTGGCATCGCCAGCGCCCTGCTTTCGCTCGCCCTGCTGCGTCGTGGCTGGGCGGTGACGCTCTATTGTGCCGATGAAGCCCCTGCTCATGGCGCATCAGGCAATCGCCAGGGCGCGCTCTATCCCCTGCTTAGTCCTCAGGATGCCGCCCTGGCGCAGTTTTTCCCTGCGGCATTCCTCTATGCCCGGCGATTCTACGATGCCCTGTCCGTTGATTTCGATCATCAATGGTGTGGCGTCACCCAACTTGGTTATGATGAAAAAAGCGCGCAGAAAATCGCCAACATGCTAGCAATGGGTTTACCCGCCGAAATTGCTCACCCGGTAACCGCTAAAGAGGTTCACGATAGCGTCGGTCTCGAAACAGGATGCGGCGGTATTCAATATCCGCTTGGCGGCTGGCTGTGTCCGGCTCAACTCACCTCCGGCGCATTTGATCTCGCGGCACAGCAGGGAATGAAAGCGCACTTTGGAAAAAAACTCACCACCCTCATCCGAGAAGAAGACAGCTGGCTGCTCGGCTTTGAAGATGGGCAAACGGTAACATCGCCTGCTGTAGTACTAGCGACCGGGCATAACATCAATCAGCTTATGCAGACCGAAGCACTGCCGGTCTACGCTGTTGGCGGTCAGGTCAGCCATATCCCAACAAATAAAAATCTAGCAAACCTGCGTCAGGTACTGTGCTATGACGGCTATTTAACACCACAAAACCCAAGCAATCAGCAGCACTGTATTGGAGCAAGCTACCATCGCGGACAACGTGATATGGCGTTTAATGAAGAAGACCAGCATCGCAATAGGCAGAGATTGATTGACTGCTTCCCACATGAAATGTGGACGCAAGAGGTAGACGTAAGTGACAACGAAGCACGTTGTGGTGTGCGCTGTGCGACGCGCGATCATCGCCCAATGGTCGGCAATGTTCCGGACTACGCCGAGACGCTCAAACAATATGATGCAATGCCAGGTGATATCCCGAATGCCCACGCTGACGCACCGGTTTATCCTAATCTGTTTATGTTGGGGGCGCTTGGGTCACGGGGTCTGTGTTCAGCGCCGTTAGCAGCTGAAATTCTGGCGGCGCAAATGTCCAGTGAGCCACTTCCACTTGATAGAGAAACGCTGAACGCGTTAAACCCAAACCGGATGTGGATAAGAAAGCTATTGAAAGGAAAACTATGATTTAAAGTCAGGGTACGTACGGCGTACCCTGACTTACCCTCAATCAACTACTCGTCGTTAAAATCAACTTTAATCGCGATCGTTTTGTCAGAACCTGCCGATTTTTCTTCGACTATATTCAACTGAGCATCCATAACCGCAATATAGGGATTTCCCACCGCAATCTTGTTTAGATTACGTAGTGCAAGGTCGGTAGGTGGATTAACAATACCGTCCTTACATTCAGCTTCAAGATTACCAACAACAGAATAAAAAAGTGGTTTAGCTTTTGGCTTTAAAGGCGATTTTTTAATGTATTGATCAACCAATACCGGTCCCTGATTTTTGTTACATACGGGAAGTTTGCCAAGAATATCGACATAGAAAGTCACTCCGATATCGGGGTCTTTAGTATACGATAATCGGGATAAATACAGTCCAGAATCGACAATCTGTTCTCCGCCAATATTCGAGGGCCTTACAACTGAATCTCGACCTGAAGCCTGAACGCCAGAGAAAGGAAAACTTGAAGTTTCAATCGATTTAAGCAGTACCTGACCCCATTCGATCAAATTTTTATCAGCCAAGGCTTTGCGTAAAGCATTAGCTTGTGTAGTCGAAACTTCTGTATCAGTACCTTTCATAATGTTCAGAGTTTGCGCACCATCTGGGAGCACACCAGATGTATGATGTATTGATGCCAAAGCCCCATTATAGTAACAGTACTGTTCGCCAAACTTAGCCAAATCAGGGGAAATGGTCGCTAATATGCGGCAGCGATCTACCCATAAAAACAGTTGAGTATTGCTGGCAAAATTAACAAGATAAAACTCAGGAAGGAAACGATTATCACCTCCTGATATCGGGTTTTCGCTACGATAAGAGACTTCGACAATTTTACCTTCAGCCGAGTACCGAACAACAGATGGGAAAGTTAACGACTGGCCACCGATATTGATCAGCTTAGTTCGGGAATCAATCGTTATCTCCTTTTTGAGTTCAGGATACCCCCAAAATGCCATATCAATCACTGTGCGCCATGAGACGAGTTTTTTATCCAATATACTTTGATAAGAAAACGTTTCAGCAAGCGTAGGTAAAGGGCCATTTAGATCGCGTCCAAGCGCAATCGGATTGGAGCCATACTGTAGATAATTTAATACCGTTGGGGCCACATCTAATGTAGTTCCTTGACGCCCATTCAGTGCTGGTTTAACACCAGCCCCAGTTATCATCAGTAAATTATGGCGTTCAGCTTTCTCCAGCGTCTGATAGGGTTTAACCATGACAGGTGCCAGGTGATCGGAAGCAAACACCACGATGGTATCTTCTAACACACCAGCAGCCTTCAATGCCTTATAAACATTACCAATCAATAGATCGGTGCAATGCACGGCATTAAGGAGACGGTCGCTACCATCCCCATATCTCACATTTTCACATTGATGTGAGAGATACCCTTCAGGCTGATGGGTACCAATGTTAATTGAGAAGATCCCCCAGGGCGACTGAGTATTCCGCAGGGCGTTAACATCTTTCAGTAACTGCTGATACAGCGTATCATCATACAATCCCCAGTTGTTGATATAACGATTACCAACATGCGCTTCGATAAATTCATCTTTACCTTTTATACTGGCAAAACCATGATCTTTATAAAACAGGCCTTTCCCCGCAAACTCCATTTCTGCACCACCCATAAATTCAAGGTGATAACCTTTGGATTTCAGAATATCACCTAAACATACAGCGTTAGGCATAAAGTTATTCATACGGAAATCTTTATTAGTAAATGCAGAGAGTAGCGGGAGCCCACATTGACTGGAAACCATACCCGCCATTGTCCAGGAGCCGCCAATTGTTTGACCAACATTGGTAAAAGATACGCTTTCTTTTTCTATTTTATGTAGTTCAGGAAGTAAACCTGGGAACAGGTTTTCGTCCATATAGTTTTTTTCTAAGCTCTCAAGGTAAAAATATATGATATTTGGGGGTTTCTTGTTTGTAATGGTAACTTTCGGCTTAATGAAGTATTCTGGGAAATCATCTATTGTCTGAGTAGTAAAAAGATAGGAGACTAAATTAGATGTCGCGGGAGCACTGGCAAAAGCACAAAATACCATAATCACCCCCTGAAAAACGGACACAATTGCTGCTTGTGAATTATGGCAATGATGAAATCTTTTTAAGTATAGTAGGATTATTGTGAGAGTAAATAGTTGTGCTAACACAAAATAGAATATCAGGAGGTTAAAATCACTAAGCCCTGCACCAGTGATACCAAAGCGTAGATGATAAAAAACAGAATCATCAAATCCTATACCTGTGAACCGGTAATGACTCCAACTTACTGATAGTGTTTTATGTTCAGATAATGCCCGATGACCTTGTCATGCAGCTCCACCGATTTTGAGAACGACAGTGACTTCCGTCCCAGCCTTGCCAGATG
>NZ_CABTJS010000050.1:0-69616 GCF_902485085.1 uncultured Kluyvera sp. | reverse complement strand
TCGAATCCCGTCGTAGCCACCATCTTTTTTTGCGGGAGTGGCGAAATTGGTAGACGCACCAGATTTAGGTTCTGGCGCCGCAAGGTGTGCGAGTTCAAGTCTCGCCTCCCGCACCATTCACCAATAAGCGTTGCACGGATGGGGTATCGCCAAGCGGTAAGGCACCGGTTTTTGATACCGGCATTCCCTGGTTCGAATCCAGGTACCCCAGCCATATTTTCTTCGATATTTGCGGATAGCCGCGACGGTATTGGGGTATCGCCAAGCGGTAAGGCACCGGTTTTTGATACCGGCATTCCCTGGTTCGAATCCAGGTACCCCAGCCATCGAAGAATATGTTAGTATCGGCTACGTAGCTCAGTTGGTTAGAGCACATCACTCATAATGATGGGGTCACAGGTTCGAATCCCGTCGTAGCCACCAAATTCAGAATCTATCGAGTTATCGATAAATTCGAAAAAAATTGTTGGGGTATCGCCAAGCGGTAAGGCTCTGGTTTCTGATACCAGCATTCCGAGGTTCGAATCCTCGTACCCCAGCCATTTTCAAAAAGCTCGCTTCGGCGAGCTTTTTTTGTTTTTGTGCTTTTATATTCCCGGGGTCACTGAGTTTGCCCAGGCTACGTTGATAAGGTAGCCCGGGACAAACCGAGAACTATAATCCCAGCGCGTACTTCAGCGCCTGACGCTTCAACACGCCCGCGCGCTGCGCCGCCATTAATCCCACATTACGTAATACACGCAGCGGGCCGAGATCGTTACTGAACCCAGCGTAGAACAGATCCATCCCGCTCTGCATCAGTAGATTATCTACCCGACGGCGCGCCTGATAACGCTGTAACACCGTCAGGCTGGCCCAGTTTTCGCCGATGCTGCGCGCATTCGCCAGCACATCCAGCAGCGCGTCAACGTCGCGATAGCCAAGGTTTACCCCCTGCCCCGCCAGCGGATGAATGGTATGGGCAGCATCGCCAACCAGCGCCAGCCCCGGCTGTACATACTGCTGGGCATGACGGCGGGTTAATGGAAACGCCCCGGCCGCCACCGGCGTAACGGCTCCCAAACGCTGTGGAAAATGGCTCGCGATTTCTCGCTGTAGCTGCGGCATCGGCAGCGATTGCAACTGGCGAATCCGCGCCGGTGTGTCATACCACACCAGCGATGCCCAGTTATCAAACAACGGCAGAAAAGCGCGCGGCCCGGTTGGCGAAAACTGCTGCCAGGTGCTGTCGCCGGGTTCGTTGTCACACTGTACGGTTATCAACATGCAGGACTGCGGATACTGCCAGCCGTTTGTGCCAATTCCCGCCTGCTGACGCACCTGCGAAAGCGCACCGTCGGCCCCCACCACCAGACGAGCAGCAACCTTGCGATCGTCATCCAGATGTAAAATGTGGCTATCGCCTTCGACCTGCATATCCTGCAGCGATGCGCTGTGCAATAGCGCGACCTGCGGATGCGCCTCCAGCGCTTGCCAGAGCGCCAGTTGCAGGACGTTGTTCTCAACCATATAGCCAAGGTTCGGAAGCTTCAGCTCCGCGGCATCAAAAACAACGTGCGCCGTTTGCCATTCCCAGGTTTCCAGACGGCGCCAGGGGTGCGCACGCATCGCCAGTACGGCATCCCAGACGCCCAGGTCACGCAGCAACTGCACCGACGAAGCGCTGATGGCTGAAATCCGAACATCAGGCTGCGAGGTCGGGTCAAAGTCCGCTGGCGGATTCTTCTCCAGCACCGCCACGGAAAACCCCTGCTGCGCCAACCCTAACGCCAGCGCACCACCGACCATCCCGCCGCCAACCACCGCAACGTCTTTGTGTAGAATTGTCATCATTTATTATCCTTAAAGCCGAATACCTTCAGTTTACCGGACTTTCGCCCTCCGAGGCCAATAACCGTCAAGCTGGTCACAACCGCACCAAAGCATTACAATACGCGCCCTGCAATGTGGGCTATTCATAATTGAGCAAGAGCAAGTCGATGACAAAAAAACTCCATATTAAAACCTGGGGCTGTCAGATGAACGAATACGATTCATCAAAGATGGCCGATCTGCTGGATGCCACTCATGGGTATCAACTGACTGAAAACGCAGCAGAAGCCGACGTCCTGCTGCTGAATACCTGCTCAATCCGTGAGAAAGCCCAGGAGAAAGTCTTCCACCTTTTAGGCCGCTGGAAATTACTTAAAGCAAAAAATCCTAAGCTGATTATCGGTGTAGGCGGCTGCGTCGCCTCACAGGAAGGCAAACTTATCCGCCAGCGCGCGCACTACGTGGATATCGTTTTTGGCCCACAGACCCTGCACCGTCTGCCAGAAATGATCGATGCCGTACGTAATAACCGCCGCCCGGTGGTTGACGTCAGTTTCCCGGAAATCGAGAAATTTGACCGTCTGCCGGAGCCGCGCGCCGACGGCCCGACCGCGTTTGTCTCTATCATGGAAGGCTGCAACAAATACTGCACTTACTGCGTGGTGCCTTATACCCGCGGTGAAGAAGTCAGCCGTCCGTGCGACGATATTCTGTTTGAAATTGCCCAACTGGCCGCCCAGGGCGTACGTGAAGTCAACCTGCTGGGGCAGAACGTCAATGCCTGGCGCGGTGAAAACTACGACGGTACTACCGGCAGCTTTGCCGAGCTGCTGCGTCTGGTGGCGGCGATTGACGGCATCGACCGTATCCGTTTCACCACCAGCCACCCAATCGAATTTACCGACGACATTATCGACGTGTATCGCGATACGCCGGAGCTGGTGAGCTTCCTGCATCTGCCAATTCAGAGCGGCGCTGACCGCGTGTTGAACATGATGGGGCGTACCCATACGGCGCTGGAATACAAATCCATCATCCGTAAGCTGCGCGAAGCGCGCCCGGATATTCAGATTAGCTCCGACTTTATCGTCGGTTTCCCTGGCGAAACCGACCAGGACTTCGAGCAGACCATGAAGCTGATTGGCGACGTGAACTTTGACGTTAGCTTTAGCTTTATCTTCTCCGCCCGTCCAGGTACGCCAGCGGCCGATATGGTCGACGATGTACCAGAAGAGGTGAAGATACAGCGCCTCTATATTTTGCAGGAGCGCATCAACCAGCAGGCCATGGCCTGGAGCCGCCGTATGCTGGGCACCGTGCAGCGAATTCTGGTGGAAGGCACCTCCCGTAAGAGCATTATGGAGCTGACCGGACGCACCGAGAACAACCGCGTGGTTAACTTCGAAGGCACGCCGGATATGGTCGGTAAATTCGTCGATGTGGAGATCGTTGATGTCTACACCAACTCACTGCGCGGCAAATTGGTGCGCACCGAGGACGAGATGGGCCTGCGCATCGTTGAATCACCGGAGTCGGTGATTGCGCGTACGCGTAAAGAGAGCGACGCGGGCGTCGGGATTTATCAGCCTTAATCTCCCTGGCCCGTCTCCCCTGACGGGCCTTGTATTTCCTGCTGCTATCCCCATATTTATTGCAATGCTTGCGCCTTTTTACTGCGGCGTGAATAATTCCTTTATCAGCCGGTCACGTCTTACTACCGGCAACTCACGCATAAGAGGAACAGTTTGAACATAGACACTCGCGAAATTACCCTGGAGCCAGCCGACAATGCCCGTCTGCTGAGCCTGTGTGGCCCGTTTGATGACAATATCAAACAGCTGGAGCGACGACTGGGCATCGAGATCAACCGCCGCGATAACCATTTCAAACTGACGGGACGCGCCATCTGCGTGACCGCCGCTGCCGACATTCTGCGCAGCCTGTACGTTGATACCGCGCCGATGCGCGGCCAGATTCAGGATATTGAGCCGGAACAGATTCACCTGGCGATTAAAGAAGCGCGCGTGCTGGAACAAAGCGCGGAGAGCGTGCCTGAATACGGCAAAGCCATCAATATCAAAACCAAACGCGGGGTGATTAAACCGCGTACGCCAAACCAGGCGCAGTATATCGCCCACATTCTCGACCACGACATCACCTTCGGCGTGGGCCCTGCGGGTACCGGTAAAACCTACCTCGCCGTTGCGGCTGCCGTTGATGCGCTGGAGCGCCAGGAAATTCGCCGTATTCTGCTGACCCGCCCTGCGGTTGAGGCGGGCGAAAAACTCGGCTTCCTGCCGGGTGATTTGAGCCAGAAAGTAGACCCGTATCTGCGCCCGCTGTACGACGCGCTGTTCGAAATGCTCGGCTTCGAGAAAGTTGAGAAGCTGATGGAGCGCAACGTCATCGAAGTTGCACCGCTGGCCTACATGCGCGGGCGTACGCTGAACGATGCCTTTATCATCCTCGATGAAAGCCAGAACACCACCATCGAGCAGATGAAAATGTTCCTGACCCGTATCGGCTTCAACTCCAAGGCGGTCATTACCGGTGACGTCACCCAGATTGACCTGCCGCGCAGCACTAAATCCGGCCTGCGCCACGCGATTGAAGTGCTGGCTGAAGTCGATGAAATTAGCTTTAACTTCTTCCACAGCGAAGACGTGGTGCGCCACCCGGTGGTTGCCCGCATCGTTAACGCTTATGAAGCGTGGGAAGAAGCCGATCAAAAACGTAAAGCCGAGCTGGCCGCAGAACGTAAACGCGAAGCTCAGGCGCAGGAGCAGAAATGAGTCAGGTGATCCTCGATCTCCAGTTGGCCTGTGAAAACAACACCGGTCTGCCAGAAGAAAGTCAGTTTCAGACATGGCTGAATGCCGTTATCCCACAGTTTCAGGAAGAATCAGAAGTCACGATTCGCCTGGTGGATGAAGCGGAAAGCCACGAACTGAACCTCACCTACCGCGGTAAAGATAAACCGACTAACGTGTTGTCATTCCCCTTTGAAGCCCCACCGGGAATGGAAATGCCGCTGCTGGGCGATTTGATCATCTGCCGTCAGGTGGTTGAGCAAGAAGCCGTTGAGCAAGGCAAGCCGCTGGAAGCTCACTGGGCGCATATGGTCGTGCACGGTAGCCTGCATCTGCTCGGCTATGACCATATTGAAGATGAAGAAGCGGAAGAGATGGAAAGCCTCGAGACAGAGATAATGCTTGCTCTGGGCTATGAGGATCCGTACATTTCCGAGAAAGAATAAACGGTAGGGCTTCGGCCCTGCCTTTTATAGACGTGAAGTACCACGAGTATACATGCCGTCCGGCGCTGACTTTACGCGCGACGAGCGACAGTTAAATCAACATGAGAACCCAAACGACGCCATGAGCGACGACAATTCACACAGTAGTGACACAGTAAACAGCAAAAAGGGATTCTTCTCCCTCTTACTCAGCCAGCTTTTCCACGGTGAACCCAAAAACCGTGACGATCTCCTGGCGCTGATCCGTGATTCCGGGCAGAACGAGCTTATCGATGAAGATACGCGCGATATGCTTGAAGGGGTAATGGATATCGCAGACCAACGCGTCCGCGACATCATGATCCCGCGCTCCCAAATGATTACCCTGAAACGCAACCAGACCCTGGACGAATGTCTTGATGTGATCATCGAGTCCGCCCACTCGCGTTTCCCGGTGATCAGTGAGGATAAAGATCACATCGAAGGGATTCTGATGGCTAAAGACCTGCTGCCGTTTATGCGCAGCGACTCTGAAGCTTTCAGCATGGATAAAGTGTTACGCACCGCGGTTGTCGTTCCAGAAAGCAAACGGGTTGACCGTATGCTGAAGGAGTTCCGCTCCCAGCGCTACCATATGGCCATCGTTATCGATGAGTTTGGCGGCGTGTCGGGTCTGGTGACGATTGAAGACATTCTCGAACTGATTGTCGGCGAAATTGAAGATGAGTATGACGAAGAGGACGATATCGACTTCCGTCAGCTCAGCCGCCACACCTGGACGGTACGGGCGCTGGCCTCAATTGAGGACTTCAACGACGCGTTCAGCACCCACTTCAGCGATGACGAAGTAGACACCATTGGCGGTCTGGTGATGCAGGCCTTTGGCCATCTGCCAGCCCGTGGTGAAACCATCGACATCGATGGTTACCAGTTCAAGGTCGCTATGGCGGACAGCCGTCGTATTATTCAGGTTCACGTTAAAATTCCGGACGATTCCCCACAACCGAAACTGGATGAATAACCTTCATGGCCTTTGCCTCACTGCTTGAACGCCAGCGCATTCGTCTGCTGCTGGCGCTACTTTTCGGAGCCAGCGGTACGCTGGCTTTTTCTCCCTATGACATCTGGCCTGCGGCGATTGTTTCGCTGTTTGGGCTGCAGGCGCTGACGCTTAACCGTCGCCCCGTGCAGGCCGCCGCCATTGGTTATTTTTGGGGCTTTGGCCTGTTTGGTACCGGCATTAACTGGGTATACGTCAGCATCGCGCAGTTTGGCGGTATGCCGGGCCCGGTCAACGTCTTCCTCGTGGTGCTGCTCGCGGCTTACCTGTCGCTGTATACCGGGCTGTTTGCCGGCATTCTGTCGCGCCTGTGGCCGAAGACCAACTGGGTTCGCGTTGCCATTGCCGCGCCGGTTGTCTGGCAAATCACCGAGTACCTGCGCGGCTGGGTGCTGACCGGTTTCCCGTGGCTACAGTTTGGCTACAGCCAGATTGACGGCCCGCTGAAAGGGCTGGCGCCGCTGATGGGCGTGGAGGCCATCAACTTCCTGCTGATGGCCGTAAGCGGCCTGTTAGTGCTGGCATTGGTGACCCGCAGCTGGCGTCCGCTGGTCGTTGGCGTCGTTCTCTTCGCCCTGCCGTTCCCGCTACGCTATATCCAGTGGTATACCCTGCAAACCGATAAAACCACCCAGGTTTCGCTGGTGCAGGGCGATATTCCGCAGGCAATGAAGTGGGACGAAAAAGAGCTGCTGAATACGCTGAAAATTTACCTCGATGCCACCGAGCAGGTGATGGGCAAGTCGCAGCTGATTATCTGGCCTGAATCCGCTATCCCGGACCTGGAAATCAACCAACAGCGCTTCCTGAGCATGATGGATGATTTACTGCGCGCCAAAGACAGCACGCTGATTACCGGTATCGTCGACTCACGCCTCAATAAGCAGAATCGCTACGACACCTACAACACCATCATCACGCTGGGCAAAGACAGCCCGTACAGCTACGAGTCGACCAATCGCTACAACAAAAACCACCTGGTACCGTTTGGTGAGTTTGTGCCGTTGGAGTCGATTCTGCGCCCACTCGCGCCGTTCTTTGACCTGCCGATGTCGTCATTCAGCCGTGGTCCTTACGTCCAGCCTCAGCTGCAGGCGCATAACCTGAAGCTGACCGCCGCAATCTGCTACGAGATTATTCTCGGCCAGCAGGTGCGCGACAACTTCCGCCCGGACACCAACTTCCTGCTGACTATCTCTAACGACGCATGGTTTGGTAAGTCCATCGGCCCGTGGCAGCACTTCCAGATGGCACGCATGCGCGCGCTGGAACTGGCGCGTCCGTTACTGCGCAGCACCAACAACGGTATTACCGCCGTAATTGGCCCACGCGGTGAAATTCAGGCGATGATCCCGCAGTTCACGCGTCAGGTTCTGACCACCAAAGTGACGCCAACCACCGGCTTAACGCCTTATGCGCGAACCGGTGACTGGACCGTGTGGCTAATTACCGCGCTGTTTGGTTTTGGTGCGCTGGTGATGAGCCTGCGCCAGCGCCGCAAATAAAATAGTGCACCATCGACTGTAGGCCGGATAAGGCGGTACGCCGCCATCCGGCAACCGTGCAGTATTGCGCCTGATGGCGCTACGCTTATCTGGCCTACACGCTCCCTCTCCTTCCCAAACTCCCATTCTGGCACGCCAATTGCTTAATATAATCAAGAGGCTGCATATCCCCGATCGGCGCAACCAGGTTGCACCACAACACGACATCGGTGGCACCATTATTGTGCAAACTGCGATTTTTGCCTCAAAACGGTGCGGGGCGCCTCGCAAAAATAAACAATAAAGCAGCAAAATCTTTACATTAAGCCAAACTAAATGCTAACAAACACACATAACGCTGCACGCTAAAGACGCAGCGAAAACAACACAACAATCACAATGGGTATCAATGCATCTTTGCGGATGCAGAGGATAAAGGAGTTGGATATGCAATTACGTAAACTGGCCGCCGCCATGCTGGTCATGGGTGTGACCGCTGGCCTGGCGCATGCAGAAGACGCACAGCCTGCCGCCGATGCCGCGCAGCAATCGACGCTGGATAAAATTGCTAAAAACGGCGTTATCGTCGTAGGCCACCGTGAATCATCTGTGCCGTTCTCCTACTACGACAACCAGCAGAAAGTGGTCGGTTACTCTCAGGACTACTCCAACGCCATCGTTGACGCTATCAAGAAAAAGCTCAACAACCCGAAACTGGACGTGAAGCTGATTCCAATCACTTCTCAAAACCGTATTCCACTGCTGCAAAACGGCACCTTCGACTTTGAGTGTGGTTCCACCACCAACAACGTTGAGCGCCAGAAACAGGCTGCGTTCTCCGACACTATCTTCGTCGTCGGCACCCGTCTGCTGGTGAAAAAAGGCGGCCCGATTAAAGACTTCCCGGATCTGAAAGACAAAGCCGTTGTTGTGACCTCCGGTACCACCTCTGAAATTTTGCTGCACAAGCTGAACGACGAGCAAAAAATGAATATGCGCATCATCAGCGCCAAAGACCACGGCGACTCCTTCCGTACGCTGGAAAGCGGCCGCGCGGTGGCGTTTATGATGGATGATGCCCTGCTGGCGGGTGAACGTGCGAAAGCCAAGAAACCAGACAACTGGGAGATTGTCGGCAAGCCGCAGTCTCAGGAAGCTTACGGCTGTATGCTGCGTAAGAATGACCCGGACTTCAAAAAGCTGATGGATGACACCATCGCTCAGGCGCAGACTTCAGGCGAAGCGGCGAAATGGTTTGATAAGTGGTTCAAAAACCCAATTCCACCGAAAAACCTGAACATGAACTTTGAGCTGTCAGAAGAGATGAAAGCGCTGTTCAAAACGCCAAACGACAAAGCACTTAACTAATTAAAAAAATGGGGCGGATAAATCTGCCCTCTCGATTGTGGTTCAGCACGGACAGACTATACGTCAGGTGGTCGTTCCCCACCTGGCCTGAATACCGCAAAACGCTGTTCAACAATCTTCGAGGGTAGCAGGTCGTACTGCTACCCTTTTTTTTCTGGAGTTCATTATGTCAATAGACTGGAACTGGGGAATCTTTTTACAACAGGCCCCATTCGGCAACACCACCTATCTCGGCTGGCTCTGGAGCGGTTTCCAGGTCACCGTCGCGCTCTCGATTACCGCCTGGATTATTGCTTTCCTCGTCGGCTCACTGTTCGGCATTCTGCGTACCGTTCCTAACCGCTTTTTATCCTCACTCGGCACCTGCTACGTTGAGCTGTTCCGTAACGTTCCGCTGATCGTGCAGTTCTTTACCTGGTACCTTGTGGTGCCGGAATTGCTGCCGGAAAACCTCGGCATGTGGTTTAAGTCGGAGCTGGATCCGAACATTCAGTTCTTCCTCTCTTCGATGATCTGTCTGGGTCTGTTTACCGCCGCCCGCGTCTGCGAGCAGGTACGCGCCGCCATTCAGTCGCTGCCGCGTGGGCAGAAGAACGCCGGTCTTGCGATGGGCCTGACCCTGCCGCAAACCTACCGCTACGTACTGCTGCCGAACGCCTATCGCGTGATTGTGCCGCCGATGACTTCCGAGATGATGAACCTGGTGAAGAACTCGGCCATCGCCTCCACGATTGGTCTGGTGGACATGGCCGCGCAGGCGGGCAAGCTGCTGGACTACTCCGCGCACGCCTGGGAATCTTTTACGGCGATCACCCTCGCCTACGTCTTCATTAACGCCGTGATTATGCTGGTGATGGCGCTGGTGGAACGCAAAATCCGCCTGCCAGGCAATCTGGGAGGTAAATAATGTACGATTTTGACTGGAGTTCGATTGTTCCGTCGATGCCTTACCTGCTGGCAGGTCTGGTTATCACCCTCAAAATTACCGTCACGGCGATTATCATCGGTATCGTCTGGGGTACGCTGCTGGCGGTGATGCGTCTGTCGGCGTTTAAACCCGTTGCCTGGTTTGCCAAAGCCTACGTCAACGTTTTCCGCTCCGTGCCGCTGGTGATGGTGCTGCTGTGGTTCTACCTGATTGTGCCGGGCTTCCTGCAAAACGTGCTCGGGCTGTCGCCGAAAAGCGATATCCGCCTGATCTCCGCGATGGTGGCATTCTCGATGTTTGAAGCCGCCTACTACTCCGAGATTATCCGTGCGGGCATTCAGAGCATTTCGCGCGGGCAGTCCAGCGCCGCGCTGGCGCTGGGGATGACCCACTGGCAGTCAATGAAGCTCATCATTCTGCCGCAGGCCTTCCGCGCCATGGTACCGCTGCTGTTAACCCAGGGGATTGTCCTGTTCCAGGATACCTCGCTGGTATACGTCCTGAGCCTCGCGGACTTCTTCCGTACCGCTTCCACGATTGGTGAGCGTGACGGGACTCAGGTGGAAATGATCCTGTTTGCTGGTTTTGTCTATTTTGTGATTAGCCTTAGCGCCTCGCTGCTGGTCAGCTACTTGAAGAAAAGGACCGTATAATGATTACCCTGAAAAACGTCTCTAAATGGTATGGTCACTTTCAGGTGCTGACCGATTGCTCCACGGAAGTAAAAAAAGGTGAAGTGGTGGTGGTATGTGGGCCGTCCGGCTCCGGCAAGTCCACGCTGATTAAAACCGTTAACGGCCTGGAACCGGTACAGCAGGGCGAAATCCTGGTGAACGGCACCAGGGTTAACGACAAAAAAACCGACCTCGCAAAGCTGCGTTCTCACGTCGGCATGGTGTTCCAGCACTTCGAGCTGTTCCCGCACCTGTCTATCATCGAGAACCTGACGCTGGCGCAGGTGAAAGTGCTGAAGCGCGATAAAGCCGCCGCCCGCGACAAAGGCTTAAAGCTGCTTGAGCGCGTAGGGCTTTCCGCGCATGCCAACAAGTTCCCGGCACAGCTCTCCGGCGGCCAGCAGCAGCGCGTGGCAATCGCCCGCGCCCTGTGCATGGATCCGGTGGCGATGCTGTTTGATGAACCGACGTCGGCGCTCGATCCTGAAATGATCAACGAAGTGCTGGACGTCATGGTGGAACTAGCCCACGAAGGGATGACCATGATGGTGGTGACCCACGAAATGGGCTTTGCCCGCAAAGTGGCCAACCGCGTCATCTTTATGGATGAAGGCAAGATTGTTGAAGATGCCGACAAAGAGGCCTTCTTCGCCAACCCGAAATCTGACCGCGCAAAAGATTTCCTCGCCAAAATCCTGCACTAACTCTCCTGATGTAGCCCGGCCGAGCGAAGCGGCGCCGGGCTACCCTTTTGCGCTCTGCGTCACGCTTTGACGTCTCGATTCTCGTCCCTTCTCCATTCAAGCTTTACCCTTGTCACAAAATAATGCTGAAAAGGAACCGCTATGGCACAGCCGATTATTCTCGATTGCGACCCGGGTCATGACGATGCGATCGCCATTGTTCTCGCTCTTGCCTCACCTGAACTGGAGGTGAAAGCCATCACCTCTTCCGCCGGAAACCAGACGCCTGACAAAACGCTGCATAACGTACTGCGCATGCTGACGCTGCTGAATCGCCCAGATATCCCTGTCGCTGGCGGCGCGGTGAAGCCGCTGATGCGCGAGCTGATTATTGCCGATAACGTGCACGGCGAAAGCGGGCTTGATGGCCCGGCGCTGCCGGAACCTTCGTTCGCGCCACAGCCGTGCACCGCCGTTGAGCTGATGACCAAAACCCTGCGTGAAAGCCCGCAGCCGGTGACGATTGTCTCTACCGGCCCGCAAACCAACGTGGCATTGCTGCTAAACAGCCATCCTGAGCTGCACGCTAAAATCGCCAGAATCGTTATCATGGGCGGCGCAATGAGCCTGGGTAACTGGACGCCAGCCGCCGAGTTCAATATCTTCGTTGACCCAGAAGCGGCAGAAATCGTCTTCCAGTCGGGTATTCCGGTTGTCATGGCTGGACTTGATGTGACCCATAAAGCGCAGATCCACGCCGCCGATACCGAGCGTTTTCGCGCCATTGGCAACCCGGTTTCAACCATTGTTGCCGAGCTGCTCGACTTCTTTATGGAATACCACAAAGACGAAAAATGGGGCTTTGTCGGTGCGCCGCTGCATGACCCGTGCACCATCGCCTGGCTGCTGAAGCCGGAGATTTTCACCACCGTTGAGCGCTGGGTCGGCGTAGAGACCCAGGGGAAATATACCCAAGGGATGACCGTGGTGGATTATTACTTCCTGACGGGGAACAAACCGAATGCGACGGTCATGGTAGATGTTGACCGTGAGGCGTTTGTTGACCTGTTGGCGGAGCGGTTAGCGTTTTACCGTTGAACCTGCCCCGGCGGCGCTTCGCTTGTAGGCCGGCGAAGCGCCGCCGGGAATGCCAATTACGGCTCGAACGGCCGACGCTGGAACTGGTCATGCCCGCACTTCGGGCAGCGCGGCAGCACGTCCGGCGTATACACCGCCAGATGGTAGTGACACTTCTCACACACCAGATTGCCCAGCCCCACCACTTCCCCGCTGTGATACACCCCGTGATGGTTCAAGTCCTGGAAAACCTCACGCCACTCCAGCTGCGTTTTATCGGTAATATCCACCAGCTCCTGCCAGAGACTCTCCTTAATTACCCGCAAAAACACGCTGTCGGAATCCTCTTCCTGGCTTTCGCTGTAGCTCATCGCAAACTCTTCGAGGTCACGACGCACGGCGCGCAGCAGTTCATCAATTTCAGTGCGCGTTAACTCGCTGGTTTGTGCGACCTTCGCCCGCGCCTGTGCGACCAGGGCATCGATGTCACGTTCACCATTGCGCAGACGTTCAGTTAGCGAACCAACCAATTCACGGTAAATTTGAGCAACCTTGTTCATTGTTTCCTCTCCCAGCCAGTTAACCTCTTCTAATAATAGCCGTTATTTACTTTATGCTTTGCCAGCTTTGCCACAGAGTTGATAAAAGTCACCCAGAGCTTTTCGCCGCCATAATGTGCGAAAGGCTGTTTTGACGTGAACGTTTGGGCTATGCTATGCGGATCTGAAATACCACGTCTATTGGCTACATTTGTAGCTGTATTGAAAATAGGATCACTGGCTGCCATGCAAGAGCAATACCGCCCGGAAGAGATAGAATCGAAAGTCCAGCTTCACTGGGATGAGAAGCGCACATTTGAAGTTACTGAAGACGAGAGCAAAGAGAAGTATTACTGCCTGTCGATGCTACCCTATCCTTCTGGTCGACTACACATGGGCCACGTCCGTAACTACACCATCGGTGATGTGATTGCTCGCTATCAGCGCATGCTGGGCAAAAACGTTCTGCAGCCAATCGGCTGGGATGCGTTCGGCCTGCCAGCTGAAGGCGCCGCGGTAAAAAACAACACCGCGCCAGCGCCATGGACCTACGACAACATCGCGTACATGAAAAACCAGCTCAAAATGCTGGGCTTTGGCTATGACTGGAGCCGCGAGCTGGCCACCTGCACCCCGGAATACTATCGCTGGGAGCAGAAGTTCTTCACCGAGCTGTACAAAAAAGGGCTGGTGTACAAGAAGACCTCTGCGGTGAACTGGTGCCCGAATGACCAGACCGTACTGGCGAACGAACAGGTTATCGACGGCTGCTGCTGGCGCTGCGATACCAAAGTTGAGCGTAAAGAGATCCCGCAGTGGTTTATCAAAATCACCGCTTACGCCGACGAACTGCTGAGCGATCTGGACAATCTGGATCACTGGCCTGACACCGTGAAAACGATGCAGCGTAACTGGATTGGCCGTTCCGAAGGGGTTGAGATCTCCTTTGACGTTAACGACTACGCCGACAAGCTGACCGTTTACACCACTCGTCCAGATACCTTTATGGGTTGCACCTACCTGGCCGTTGCTGCGGGCCACCCGCTGGCACAGCAGGCTGCTGCGAACAACCCAGCCCTGGCTGCTTTTATCGATGAATGCCGCAACACCAAAGTGGCTGAAGCCGACATGGCGACCATGGAGAAAAAAGGCGTCGACACCGGCTTTAAAGCAATTCACCCACTGACTGGCGAAGCCATTCCGGTCTGGGCTGCAAACTTCGTGCTGATGGAGTACGGTACTGGCGCAGTAATGGCCGTTCCTGGTCACGATCAGCGCGACTATGAATTTGCCAGCAAATACGGTCTGAACATTAAGCCGGTTATCCTTGCAGCCGACGGCAGCCAGCCCGATCTCTCCGAGCAGGCGCTGACTGAAAAAGGCACCCTGTTCAACTCCGGCGAGTTCGACGGTCTGAGCTACGAAGACGGCTTCAATGCGATTGCTGACAAACTGGCTGCAATGGGCGTTGGCGAACGTAAAGTTAACTACCGTCTGCGCGACTGGGGCGTATCCCGTCAGCGCTACTGGGGTGCACCAATCCCAATGGTAACGTTGGAAGACGGCACCGTGCTGCCAACTCCAGAAGATCAGCTGCCAGTTATTCTGCCGGAAGATGTCGTCATGGACGGCATTACTAGCCCGATCAAAGCCGATCCAGAGTGGGCAAAAACCACCGTTAACGGTATGCCTGCGCTGCGTGAAACCGACACCTTCGATACCTTTATGGAATCATCATGGTACTACGCGCGTTACACCTGCCCGCAGTATCAGGAAGGCATGCTGGATTCTAAAGCGGCAAACTACTGGCTGCCGGTTGATATCTACATCGGTGGTATCGAACACGCCATCATGCACCTGCTCTACTTCCGCTTCTTCCACAAACTGATGCGCGATGCAGGCCTGGTGAACTCTGATGAGCCGGCTAAGCAGCTGCTGTGTCAAGGCATGGTGCTGGCAGATGCCTTCTACTACGTGGGCGTCAACGGCGAACGTAACTGGGTTTCCCCGGTTGACGCTATCGTTGAGCGTGACGAAAAAGGTCGTATCGTAAAAGCGAAGGACGCGGCAGGCCATGAGCTGGTGTATACCGGCATGAGCAAAATGTCCAAGTCCAAAAACAACGGTATCGACCCACAGGTCATGGTTGAGCGCTACGGCGCGGACACCGTGCGTCTGTTCATGATGTTTGCTTCCCCAGCGGATATGACCCTGGAATGGCAGGAATCCGGCGTAGAAGGGGCTAACCGCTTCCTGAAACGCGTCTGGAAACTGGTTTACGAACACACCGCACGTGGCCCGGTTGCAGCCTTGAATACTGATGCATTGAGCGAAGATCAACAGGCTCTGCGCCGTGACGTTCATAAAACTATTGCTAAAGTTACCGATGATATCGGTCGTCGTCAGACCTTCAACACCGCCATCGCGGCGATTATGGAGCTGATGAACAAACTGGCGAAAGCACCGCAGGAAGGCGAACAGGACCGCGCTCTGATTCAGGAAGCGATGCTGGCCGTCGTGCGTATGCTCAACCCGTTCACCCCTCACGTTTGCTTCACGTTGTGGCAAGAACTGGGCGGTGAAGGCGATATCGATAACGCACCGTGGCCGGTAGCCGACGAAAAAGCGATGGTCGAAAACACCACGCTGGTCGTCGTTCAGGTCAACGGTAAAGTTCGCGGTAAAATCACCGTTGCGGTGGATGCGACCGAAGAACAAGTGCGTGAACGTGCAGGCCAGGAACACCTGGTTGCAAAATACCTTGAGGGCGTAACCGTACGTAAAGTGATTTACGTACCGGGCAAGCTGCTTAACCTGGTCGTTGGCTAAGCGCGGGAGGAAGCGTGCGATACCTGACAACATTGTTGTTATCTTTGGCGGTGCTGGTCACCGCCGGATGCGGCTGGCATCTGCGTAGTACTACGCAGGTACCGGACGATATGAAAACATTGATTCTTCAGTCCAGCGATCCTAACGGCCCTCTGAGCCGCGCGGTCCGCGAGCAGCTGAGAGCGAGTGGTATTACCGTGCTTGATCAGAGCACGACGCGTCAGGACGTGCCGTCTCTGCGTCTTGGCTCATCCAGCATCCAGAAGGATACCGCTTCCGTCTTCCAGAATGGTCAAACTGCTGAGTACCAGATGGTGATGACGGTCAACGCTACGGTGCTGATCCCAGGTCAGGATATTTTCCCGATCAACACCAAAGTGTTCCGTTCATTCTTTGACAACCCGCAAAAAGCGCTGGCAAAAGACAACGAACAGGACATGATCGTACAAGAGATGTACCAAAGAGCAGCGGAGCAGCTCATTCGTAAGCTGCCAAGCGTACACGTTGCTGATGTCAAAGAGAGCGCGGCGAATCAGGCAGACAAACCTGCCGCTGGCGCTCGTGTCTCCACTACTCTGGGTAACTGATGATTCGGTTGTACCCAGAACAACTCCGCGCGCAGCTCTCCGAAGGGCTGCGCGCGGCGTACCTCCTGCTCGGTAATGACCCCCTTTTCCTTCAGGAAAGCCAGGACGCTATACGGCACGCCGCCGTAAGCGAAGGCTTTATTGAGCATCATACCTTTACGCTTGATGCCAGTACCGACTGGCATGAGCTCTTTTCCCTGTGCCAGGCGATGAGCCTGTTTGCCAGCCGTCAGACGCTGCTGCTGCTGCTGCCTGAAAACGGCCCTAATGCTGCCATTAACGAGCAGCTCGCTACGCTGGTCGGCCTGCTGCATGACGATCTTCTGCTGATCGTTCGCGGCAACAAGCTGACCAAAGCGCAGGAAAACGCCGCCTGGCTTACCGCGCTGGCCACCCGTGCCGTACAGATTAGCTGTCAGACGCCGGAACCGGCGAACCTGCCGCGCTGGCTTGCCAACCGCGCAAAACAGAACAACCTTCAGCTTGATGAACCTGCCAGCCAACTGCTGTGTTACTGCTATGAAGGTAACCTGCTGGCGCTGTCGCAGGCACTGGAACGACTGTCACTGCTATGGCCGGACGGTAAGCTGACGCTGCCTCGCGTAGAACAGGCCGTTAACGATGCCGCGCACTTTACCCCCTTCCACTGGGTCGACGCCCTGTTAGCCGGTAAAAGCAAACGCGCGTTGCATATCCTGCAGCAGCTACGATTAGAAGGCAGCGAGCCGGTTATTCTGCTGCGTACCGTACAACGTGAACTGCTGTTGCTGGTAACCTTGAAACGTCAGAGTGTACACACGCCGCTGCGTTCGCTGTTTGATAAGCATCGGGTCTGGCAAAACCGTCGTGGCATGGTGGGCGATGCGCTCAACCGTCTTAGCGCGCCGCAGCTTCGTCAAGCCGTCACGCTGTTAAGCCACGCGGAGCTTACGCTTAAGCAAGATTACGGTCAGTCGGTCTGGGCTGAACTGGAAAGTTTGTCGCTACTGCTTTGTCATA
This sequence comes from uncultured Kluyvera sp., assembly GCF_902485085.1. Taxonomy (NCBI): domain Bacteria; kingdom Pseudomonadati; phylum Pseudomonadota; class Gammaproteobacteria; order Enterobacterales; family Enterobacteriaceae; genus Kluyvera; species uncultured Kluyvera sp. Next base: position 52,341 of record NZ_CABTJS010000050.1, on the reverse strand, counting down.
AAGCACTGGCCGACGTTTTTATCGATGGATGATATGGCAAAACTACAGGCGCTTTTTGGCGGGACCTTCGATCCCATTCACTACGGTCACCTTAAGCCGGTAGAGATTCTGGCCAACCTGATTGGTCTGTCTCGGGTCATTATTATGCCCAACAACGTGCCGCCGCACCGCCCGCAGCCGGAAGCCACCAGCGAACAGCGCAAGTTTATGGTCGAACTGGCCATTGCCGACAAACCGCTGTTCGTTCTCGACGAACGCGAACTGCGCCGTGATACGCCGTCCTGGACGGCTGATACGCTGCTGGAATGGCGACAGGAGCAAGGTCCAGAGCAACCACTCGCCTTTATCATCGGCCAGGACTCACTGCTTACCTTCCCAAGCTGGGAGCGTTACGAAACGATCCTCGACAACGCTCACCTACTGGTGACTCGTCGACCTGGCTATCCGTTGACCATGAAGCAGGAAGAACACCAGCAGTGGCTCGACCGCCACCTCACCAGCAATATCGAAGACCTGCATAATCAGCCAGCCGGGAAAATTTACCTCGCGGAAACGCCGTGGTTTGACGTCTCCGCCACCTTGATTCGCGAACGCTTAGAGCGCGGCGAGTCCTGCGAGGAGATGATGCCGGAGGCCGTACTCTCTTACATCATGAATCAGGGACTCTATCACCACGGTGCCTAACGCCAGGCTAAAGGGGAAGCACGATGAAAATCTGGCTGGTACGCCACGGTGAAACCGAAGCCAACGTAGCAGGTCTATACAGCGGCCATGCCCCTACTCCGCTAACCACTAAAGGCATGAAGCAGGCTGAACGTCTCGGTGAGATGCTGCATCACGTTCCCTTCGACCGCGTTCTGTGCAGCGAACTGGAGCGCACCCAGCATACGGCGCGTCTACTGTTAGGCGATCGTCACATTCCCGTCACGCCACACCCGCTGCTTAACGAAATGTTTTTCGGCGACTGGGAGATGCGTCATCACCGCGACCTTCAGGTTGAAGATAAAGAAAACTACGCCGCCTGGTGCGCCGACTGGCAGCACGCCGCGCCGACCAACGGCGAAAGCTTTCCCGATTTTTCTCGTCGCATCTCGGCATTTACCGCCGAACTCGCTCACTACCAGGATGAGCATCTACTTATCGTCAGTCACCAGGGCGTACTTAGCCTGCTGACAGCGCTGTTGCTCGGCATGCCGATGGCCGGAATGTGGCATTTCCGCATCGACCACGGCGCGTGGAGCGTTATTGATTTTTCAGCGGAATTCGTCACCCTCCGGGTGCTCAATAGTAGAGCAATCTGGCTACCTGAAGCGGAATAAAACGGATTTCTTCACCAGACGTCCGTCCACCCATTGACACCAATTGCCAGGCTGTTATTCTCCGCAGCCAGAATCATCCCCCTCCTGCACTTGTGGACAGAAATTGTTTTACAAAAATGGCGATGCAATCGGCGTAAAGGGATGGGATGATAGCCCGCCAGAACGCCCGTTCGGTGATTTTTTGTCCCGATAATGTTTTCAGTTCGGGTATACTGTCAGGCTGTTTAATATTGTTTATCTTCACACCCCAGGGGGAACACTTGCAGGGTAAAGCACTCCAGGATTTTGTTGTCGACAAAATTGATGATTTGAAAGGTCAGGACATCATCTCCATTGATGTTAAAGGTAAATCCAGCATCACTGATTGCATGGTTATCTGTACTGGCACCTCTAGCCGCCATGTAATGTCCATTGCCGATCATGTGGTCCAGGAATCCCGCGCCGCCGGTTTGCTGCCGATGGGCGTTGAAGGCGAAAATACCGGTGACTGGATTGTTGTTGATTTAGGCGATGTCATTGTCCACGTCATGCAGGAAGACAGCCGTCGCCTGTATGAACTGGAAAAACTCTGGGGTTAAGTTGTGAAGCTGCAGTTGGTCGCCGTCGGCACCAAAATGCCGGATTGGGTACAAACCGGGTTTACCGAATACCTTCGTCGTTTTCCGAAAGATATGCCGTTCGAACTGGTGGAAATTCCTGCCGGCAAGCGCGGTAAAAACGCGGACATCAAACGTATTCTGGATAAAGAGGGCGAGTTAATGCTCGCCGCCGCAGGAAAAAACCGCATCGTCACGCTGGATATTCCAGGCAAACCCTGGGATACGCCACAGCTTGCCCGCGAGCTGGAACGCTGGAAAGGTGACGGTCGTGACGTCAGCCTGCTTATCGGCGGCCCTGAAGGCCTTTCCCCGGCATGCAAAGCCGCAGCAGAGCAAAGTTGGTCGCTCTCCACGCTGACGCTCCCACACCCGCTTGTGCGCGTGCTGGTTGCCGAAAGTTTGTACCGGGCGTGGAGTATTACCACCAACCACCCTTACCACCGCGAATAATGAGACCTAGGTAGATTAAGCAGCGAATGAAACTACAGAATTCTTTTCGCGACTATACGGCAGAGTCCGCGCTTTTTGTGCGCCGGGCGGTGGTCGCTTTTTTGGGAATTTTGCTGCTTACCGGCGTGCTGATTGCCAACCTCTACAATTTGCAGATCGTTCGTTTTACCGACTACCAGACGCGTTCTAACGAAAACCGCATCAAGCTGGTGCCTATCGCACCAAGCCGCGGCATTATTTACGATCGCAACGGGACGCCGCTGGCGCTTAACCGCACTATCTACCAGCTGGAAATCATGCCGGAAAAAGTCGACAGCGTGCAGGAGACCATTGATGGCCTGCGCAGCGTCGTTGACCTTTCCGATGATGATATTGCCGCCTTTAAAAAAGAGCGCGCACGTTCGCACCGCTTTACCTCCATTCCGCTGAAAACTAACCTCACCGAAGTGCAGGTGGCGCGCTTTGCCGTCAACCAGTACCGTTTCCCGGGCGTTGAGGTTAAGGGCTACAAGCGCCGCTTCTATCCGTATGGTTCCGCCCTGACCCACGTCATCGGCTACGTCTCCAAAATTAACGATAAAGACGTTGACCGCCTGGATAAAGACGGCAAGCTCGCCAACTATGCGGCGACCCACGATATCGGCAAACTCGGTATCGAACGTTATTACGAAGACATGCTGCACGGGCAGACCGGCTATGAAGAAGTTGAGGTTAACAACCGTGGCCGCGTGATCCGCCAGCTCAAAGAAGTCCCGCCGCAGGCCGGGCACGATATCTACCTGACGCTTGATCTGAAGCTCCAGCAGTATATCGAAACGCTGCTCGCCGGTAGCCGCGCCGCCGTCGTAGTCACAGACCCACGCAACGGCAGCATTCTGGCGCTGGTCTCTATGCCAAGCTACGATCCAAACCTGTTCGTTGATGGCATTTCCAGTAAAGACTACAGCGGCCTGTTAAACGATCCGAACACACCGCTGGTTAACCGTGCGACGCAGGGGGTTTACCCACCAGCTTCAACGGTGAAACCGTATGTGGCCGTCTCCGCCATGAGCGCAGGCGTGATTAACCGCAATACCAGCCTGTTTGACCCAGGGTGGTGGCAGCTTCCGGGCTCAGAAAAACGCTATCGCGACTGGAAAAAATGGGGCCACGGCCACCTGAACGTCACCAAAGCGTTGGAGGAGTCCGCGGATACCTTCTTCTATCAGGTCGCCTATGATATGGGTATTGACCGTCTGTCCGAGTGGATGAGCAAGTTTGGTTACGGTGATTACACCGGCATCGACCTTGCGGAAGAGCGTTCCGGTAACATGCCGACGCGCGAATGGAAGCTGAAACGCTTTAAAAAACCGTGGTATCAGGGCGATACCATTCCGGTGGGGATCGGTCAGGGTTACTGGACGGCGACGCCTATCCAGATGAGTAAAGCGCTGATGATCCTGATTAACGACGGCATTACCAAAACGCCTCATCTGCTGTCCAGCACGGTAGAAAATGGTAAAAAAGTCCCATGGATACAGCCGCCGGAGCCTCCTATTGGCGATATTCACTCCGGCTACTGGGAAATTGCCAAAGACGGGATGTTTGGCGTTGCCAACCGTGGCAACGGTACCGCGCATAAATATTTCGCCAGCGCACCGTACAAAATTGCCGCCAAGTCAGGTACCGCGCAGGTCTTCGGCCTGAAGGCAAACGAAACGTACAACGCCCATCGTATTGCAGAGCGTTTACGTGACCATAAATTAATGACCGCGTTCGCACCGTATAACGACCCGCAGGTGGCGGTCGCTATTATTTTAGAAAACGGCGGTGCGGGTCCGGCAGTTGGTACCATTATGCGTCAAATTCTCGACCACATTATGTTGGGCGATAACAACACCGATTTACCGGCTGAGAACCCAGCGGCCGCCGCATCGGAGGACCAATAAACATGACGGATAATCCGAACAAAAAATCCATTTGGGATAAAATCCACCTCGATCCCGCCATGCTGCTCATTCTGCTGGCGCTGCTGACCTACAGTGCTCTGGTTATCTGGAGCGCCAGCGGCCAGGATATGGGTATGATGGAGCGAAAAATCGGCCAGATTGCGATGGGCATCGTCATCATGATCGTGATGGCGCAAATCCCGCCGCGCGTATACGAAGGCTGGGCTCCGTGGCTCTATATCTTCTGTATTATCCTGCTCGTGGCGGTGGACGCCTTTGGCGCAATCTCTAAAGGCGCGCAGCGCTGGCTGGATCTGGGTGTCGTCCGCTTCCAGCCGTCAGAAATTGCCAAAATCGCGGTACCACTGATGGTGGCGCGTTTTATCAACCGCGATGTCTGCCCACCGACGTTGAAAAACACTGGGATTGCACTGGTACTGATTTTCCTGCCAACCCTGTTGGTTGCCGCGCAGCCTGACCTCGGGACCTCGATTCTGATCGCACTCTCTGGCCTGTTCGTACTGTTCCTGGCAGGCTTAAGCTGGCGTTTAATTCTGATTGCCGTTCTGCTGGTCGCTGCCTTTATCCCGATATTGTGGTTCTTCCTGATGCACGACTATCAACGTCAGCGCGTCATGATGCTCATGGACCCAGAATCAGACCCGCTGGGCGCGGGTTACCACATTATTCAATCTAAAATCGCCATTGGCTCCGGTGGCCTGCGCGGGAAAGGCTGGCTGCACGGTACCCAGTCGCAGCTCGAGTTTCTACCGGAACGCCACACCGACTTTATCTTCGCGGTGCTTTCAGAAGAGCTGGGTCTTATCGGCATTCTTATCCTTCTGGCGCTCTACGTCCTGCTGATTATGCGCGGACTGTGGATTGCCGCTCAGGCGCAAACGTCCTTCGGCCGCGTGATGGCCGGCGGTTTAATGTTGATTTTATTCGTTTATGTCTTCGTAAATATTGGTATGGTAAGTGGCATCTTACCGGTGGTTGGCGTACCGCTACCGCTGGTCAGCTACGGGGGCTCGGCCCTAATCGTACTAATGGCCGGGTTTGGTATCGTCATGTCGATACACACCCACAGAAAAATGTTGTCAAAAAGCGTCTAAGGGGTGCTCAATGCGTAAGCAATGGCTTGGGATCTGCATAGCGGCAGGGCTGCTGGCGGCTTGTTCGAGCGATGATGTTCAGCAAAAAACCGTCTCTGCACCACAACCTGCGGTATGTAACGGCCCGTCGGTAGAAATCAGCGGGGCCGATCCGCACTTTGAGACCCTGAATGCAACCGCAAATCAGGACTATGAACGTGACGGTAAGAAATACAAAATCGTTCAGGACCCATCAAACTTCAGCCAGGCCGGTCTCGCCGCCATTTATGATGCCGAACCGGGCAGCAACCTGACCGCTTCCGGTGAAGCTTTTGACCCGACGCAGTTGACGGCGGCACACCCGACGTTGCCTATCCCAAGCTACGCGCGTATCACCAACCTGGCCAACGGTCGAATGATCGTGGTACGCATTAACGATCGCGGCCCTTATGGCAACGATCGTGTAATCTCTCTTTCTCGCGCAGCAGCGGACCGTCTGAACACCTCCAACAATACCAAGGTCCGTATCGACCCGATTATTGTGGCTCAGGATGGTTCACTTTCCGGTCCAGGCATGGCCTGTACCACCGTGGCGAAACAGACCTACGCCCTGCCGAGCCGCCCGGACCTGAGTGGCGGGATGGGCAGCGCCTCTTCCGCCCCGCAGGCCAGCGCGCCACAGGGTGACGTTCGCGCGATCAGCAACGATACCCTGACCTCCGCCGACAACGGCGAAGGCGCACCGGTGAAAAGCGGCGGCTTCCTTGGCGCGCCAACGCCATTAAATAGCGGCGTGCTGGAAGAGCCGGCTCCAACACCAGCCCCTGCCGCGACGGCAGCACCGGTGAGCGCGCCAGCAAGCACCGCTCCGGTTAGCGCCCCAGCGGCCGCAGCCGTTGCCGCCCCGGCCGCCGCCTCAACCGCATCCGCGGCCACCGGCGATTACGTCGTTCAGGTGGGTGCCGTTAGCGATCAGACGCGTGCACAGCAGTATCAACAGCGCTTAAGTCAGCAGTTTTCCGTCCCGGGCCGCGTCACGCAAAACGGCGCGGTCTGGCGTATTCAGCTCGGCCCGTTCGGCAGCAAAAGCGCGGCCAGCACAATACAACAGCGTTTGCAGAGCGAAGCGCAGCTGCAATCGTTTATTACTCACGCCAACTAGAACGCTCAGAGGTATCCGAATCTTCGTATATGTAAAAGTCGTTAACAAACTCATATACGATGTCGGATGCCTGTCTGTGGGGCATTTGCTATAGTAAGGCACTTTTTAACTCCATCACGGATGTCGTTGTTTTGACCATGAAGACCTCTTTTTTCGCTCGCTTACTCATTCCGGCGCTCTCCGTCGCAGCACTGTCTTCCGCTGCCCACGCCGATGACCTGAACATCAAAACCATGATCCCAGGCGTTCCGCAGATTGACGCGGAATCCTACATTCTTATTGATTACAACTCCGGTAAAGTTCTGGCTGAGCAGAATGCTGACAGCCGTCGCGACCCGGCGAGCCTGACCAAAATGATGACCAGCTACGTCATCGGCCAGGCAATGAAAGCAGGTAAATTTAAAGAGTCAGATTTAGTCACCATCGGCAACGATGCCTGGGCGACCGGCAACCCGGTATTCAAAGGCTCTTCCCTGATGTTCCTGAAGCCTGGCATGCAGGTTCCTGTATCTCAGCTTATCCGTGGTATTAACCTGCAGTCCGGTAACGATGCGTGCGTCGCAATGGCCGACTACGTGGCCGGTAGCCAGGATGCTTTCGTTGGCTTGATGAACAGCTACGTCACCGCGCTGGGCCTGCAGAACACGCACTTCCAGACCGTTCACGGCCTGGATGCTGATGGTCAGTACAGTTCCGCACGCGACATGGCGATGATTGGCCAGGCGCTGATCCGTGACGTACCGAACGAATACACTATCTATAAAGAAAAAGAGTTCACCTTTAACGGTATCCGTCAGCTCAACCGTAACGGTCTGCTGTGGGATAACAGCCTGAACGTGGACGGCATCAAAACCGGCCACACCGATAAAGCAGGCTACAACCTGGTCGCTTCAGCAACTGAAGGTCAGATGCGTCTGGTCTCTGCCGTGATGGGCGGTCGTACCTACAAAGGCCGTGAAACCGAAAGTAAAAAACTGCTGACCTGGGGCTTCCGTTTCTTCGAAACCGTGAACCCAATTAAAGCGGGTAAAGAGTTTGCTTCTGAGCCAGCCTGGTTTGGTGACACCGATCGCGCCTCCCTGGGCGTCGATAAAGACGTTTATCTGACCATTCCACGTGGCCGCATGAAAGACCTGAAGGCCAGCTACGTGCTGACCACCAGCGAGCTGCATGCGCCACTGCAGAAAAATCAGGTTGTGGGGACTATTAACTTCCAGTTGGATGGCAAAACCATCGATCAGCGTCCTCTGGTGGTTCTGCAGGAAATTCCCGAAGGCAACTTCTTCGGTAAGATCATTGATTACATTAAATTAATGTTCCACCACTGGTTTGGTTAAAAATCACCCACTTGAAAGTGTGATTTCCATCCCCATATACTATGCATAGTAAAAACAACTCCCGCACATTTGGCGGGAGTTGTTCTTTTTCAACACTGGAGCTGACATGAAAACCAAACTGAACGAACTGCTTGAATTCCCTACACCATTTACTTACAAAGTAATGGGTCTGGCGAAACCTGAGCTGGTTGACCTGGTGGTTGAAGTGGTACAGCGCCATGCGCCAGGTGACTACTCTCCGCAGATAAAACCGAGCAGCAAAGGCAATTACCACTCGGTGTCCATTACCATCAATGCCACTCACATTGAGCAGGTAGAGACGCTGTACGAAGAGCTGGGCAATATCGAAATCGTCCGTATGGTGCTGTAATCGCATCACCGTTACCCGGCACAGCCGGGTAACGCCTCCCCCCTTCTCCCTGTGATATACTCTGCAACCATCATTTCCCCTCTCTGCGGAGACGCTGTTTTGGACTTAAATACCCTCCTGATCCGTCAACTTGGCCTGCAACCCTACGAACCCATTTCTCAGGCAATGCATGATTTTACCGATAGTCGTGATGAATCCACGCTGGATGAAATCTGGCTGGTTGAACATCAGCCTGTGTTCACGCAAGGCCAGGCAGGCAAAGCCGAACACGTGTTGGTTCCGGGAGATATTCCGGTGATTCAGAGCGATCGGGGCGGTCAGGTGACTTATCATGGGCCGGGTCAACAGGTGATGTACGTTCTGTTAAACCTCAAACGCCGCAAACTAGGCGTACGAGAGCTGGTGACGCTTCTGGAGCAGACTGTCGTTAATACGCTGGCAGAAGTCGGCATTGAGGCACATCCGCGCGCCGATGCACCGGGTGTTTACGTCGGCGAGAAAAAAATCTGCTCCTTGGGGCTGCGCATTCGTAAAGGCTGCTCATTCCACGGTCTTGCGCTCAATATTGCCATGGATCTTTCCCCCTTCCTGAGAATTAACCCTTGTGGTTACGCGGGAATGGAAATGGCCCAGGTTTCACAATGGGTTAACGATGCGAAGCCGGAAAATATATCCCCACGATTAGTCTCCCATTTTTTAGCGCTGCTAAACAATCCACCTCACGAATATATCAACGCTTAATATATTATATATTTTGGCCCAATAATCCGTTGGGCCATTCACTATATTTTTCTGCTGCCCTTTACAATAAGGGAATGATTCTCTATTTTTTTTGAATGTTCTCGCCATAAAATGCATCGTAGATCGCAATTTTGCGCAAAAAAACGCATATAAACATAGATCACATCAATGCATTAGCTTTACTAATGCATTGACTCATAACGCAAAAATCTCGTTTTTATCTTGCGATCGAGTGGCGTCCAGAATAATAATATTATTATTACGATAAACTATCATTCATGGTGTGAATGAATGCGGGGTAAGCAGTGTGGATTATAACGATAAGCCTGAAAATAAAACCAACCTTAATGTCGAAAATGACACGCCACAAATTTTCCGTACGCTACGTAATATAGATCTTAATTTATTGACCATATTTGAAGCGGTATATGTGCATAAAGGCATCGTAAATGCTGCGAAAATACTGAATCTCACCCCATCTGCGATAAGTCAGTCAATTCAGAAACTTAGACTCCTCTTCCCCGATCCCCTTTTTATTCGTAAAGGTCAAGGTGTCACACCAACGGCCTATGCTACCCATCTTCATGAATATATCAGCCAGGGTCTGGAGTCGATTCTTGGGGCGCTGGACCTGAACGGCAGCTACGACAAGCAGCGGGTCATCACCATCGGCACCGCCGCCTCCGTGGGCGCCATTGTCATGCCGGTCATCTACCAAATTGTGAAAAAGACCTACCCGCAGGTTCTGCTGCGCAACGTTGCCGTGACGGATGCAAACGCACAGCTCAGCCAGTTTCAGACCGATCTCATCATCGATAACCACGAACATAACAATCCGCGCACGCTGGGACGTCATTCGCTATTCAGCGACAGACTGGTGTTGGTGTGCCGCAACGAGCACCCGGCAGTTGATGAAGAACCTTCTCTGGACACGCTGATGCAGTACGAGCACACGCTGCTGACGATGGACGGTGCGGGGCAAAATGACCAGTACAAACGTATTCGCGATATGCTTCCCGATCGCCAGGTTAGCGTAAGCAGTTACAACCTGTTCACCATCGCGTCACTGATTGCCTCAAGCAACCTGATCGGCATCATGCCGCTGCGCTTTTATCATATCTTCAAACAGTGCTGGCCGTTGAAGACGCTGGATTTCGAACCGCTCCAGCAGGAACGCGTCGACTTTTCATTGCATTACAACAAACTCAGCCTGCGCGACCCGGTAATGCAAAACATTATCAACGTCATCCACCAGGCGTTTTGAGCCTCCAGCTCCTCATCCTTCCTTAGCCGGCAAAAAAGCATTATTCAACAACTATTTTACAATTTGCCGGCACGGTAGGCTGCTTTATGCCCCATTTAAATGGTATACTGCCTGCTATAAATTCAAAAATAGTTGATAAATACAACATTCCCTTGAATTGAAACGCTTTCCCTCGATACTCGGAACTGGAACACGTACGCTATGAGTAAACCCATTGTGATGGAACGCGGTGTTAAGTACCGCGATGCCGATAAAATGGCCCTTATCCCGGTTAAAAACGTGGCAACAGAGCGCGAAGCGCTGCTGCGAAAACCGGAATGGATGAAAATTAAACTTCCGGCAGACTCCTCCCGTATCCAGGGTATCAAAGCAGCCATGCGTAAAAATGGCCTGCACTCCGTCTGTGAAGAAGCGTCCTGCCCTAACCTGGCTGAGTGCTTTAACCACGGCACCGCTACCTTTATGATTCTGGGCGCCATCTGTACCCGTCGCTGCCCGTTCTGCGACGTTGCCCACGGTCGCCCGGTGGCCCCGGATGCTAACGAACCACAAAAACTGGCCCAGACTATTGCCGATATGGCGCTGCGCTATGTGGTTATCACCTCTGTGGATCGTGACGATCTGCGTGACGGTGGCGCTCAGCACTTCGCTGATTGCATTACAGCAATTCGTGAGAAGAGCCCAACCATTAAGATTGAAACCCTGGTGCCGGACTTCCGCGGCCGTATGGATCGCGCGTTAGAGATCCTGACCGCAACCCCTCCGGATGTTTTCAACCATAACCTGGAGAACGTGCCGCGTATTTATCGCCAGGTTCGCCCAGGTGCCGACTATAACTGGTCATTAAAACTGCTTGAGCGTTTCAAAGAAGCCCACCCAGAGATCCCGACCAAGTCTGGTTTGATGGTTGGTTTGGGTGAAACCAACGCGGAAATTATTGAAGTAATGCGCGATCTGCGCCGCCACGGTGTCACCATGCTGACGCTGGGTCAGTACCTGCAGCCAAGTCGTCACCACCTGCCGGTACAACGCTACGTTAGCCCTGACGAATTTGAAGAGATGAAAGCCGAAGCGCTGGCAATGGGCTTTACCCATGCAGCCTGTGGTCCGTTCGTGCGTTCGTCCTACCACGCCGATCTCCAGGCTAAAGGCATGGAAGTTAAATAAGCCCGTAGCCAGAAACAAAAAAGCCGCTCTCTGCTGAAAGCGGCTTTTTTATGCCTTAACCAGAAATAAATTGTTTCAATAAGACAATATTAGCAATGTTATTTCCATGAAAAAGGGCTACAACGTGCTTACGCTGTAGCCCCTTCCGCGGATGCTCACACCCGCGCATGGCGCACGCAAATCGGCACGCCACGTGAAACGCTGCCCTGCTTACTCTTTATGAGAGAGTTTTTCTGCCGGGGTCTCATCTGCGCTTTTTTGCGCCGTGGTTTCATCATCATTCATGGCTTTCTTGAAGCCCTTGATGGCTGAACCCAGATCCCCACCCAGAGTCCGTAATTTTTTGGTACCAAACACCAGAACAATCAGTGCTGCCACTACCAGCAGTTTGGTAATACTAATCTCACCCATAGATACCTTCTTCTCAAAAACAGGCTGCAGAATGCGCCACATCACTGTGGTTTATTAACGGTCATCTGGCGCGCGCACACAATAGCAATCTGTAACAAGGTGAATCAAGCATTGTTTAAAAAAACGTCACGTTAATTGCGGTAGCGCAAACCGTCGATTCACCAGTACTGGAAGCTGATGGCGAACGTTCAAAAGATGCTCGCGCTGAATATCAGAAACAATCAGCTGCGGTTCGGCCGTTGCGCCAGCCAGAGTGACGCCCAGCGGGTCAATAATCCGACTTTGACCAATATTCCGTGTCCCGCACTCACCGCTTGCCACGATATAACAGGTGGTATCCAGCGCACGAGCCGCAAGCAACGTTGACCAATGGTGCTCTTTTAACGGCCCACGAACCCAGGCGGCGGGCAGCGCCAGAATATCCGCCCCCTGTAGCGCGAGGGTCAACGCCAGCTCTGGAAAACGAAGATCGTAGCAGGTCAGCACACCCACCTTATAGCCTTCAACCTCAATCAGCGGCGGGAGGACATCACCGGCATCCACCCGCTTTGACTCCTGAATAGAAAATGCGTCGTAGAGGTGGAGTTTATGATAGTGGGCAATCACCTCTCCTTCACGCAGCACCACCAGCGTGTTTCTCGCACGACCTTCTCTGGAGGGAGTATGAATCGTCAACACCGTTGTTACTGAATCATTACGGCTTTGCGCTTTTAATAGCTGCATAAAACCGCCATCAAGCGGCTGTGCCGACTTCACGGACATATCAGGGTCAGTATCACTGCGCGCCAGCAGCGCTTCAGGCAACACCAACAAAGACGTACCCGCCTCCGCTGCCGAGCGCATCAGCGCCACACAGCGTTGCGCATTGACCTGCCACTCCGGCGTGACAGCAAACTGTCCTGCAGCTACCCGCATCCCCACTCCTCAGGTTCTACTAATATATCAATATGATGAATGCTGATGAGTATATAGCCAGATTCATCTATTCAGCGTTAAACTGAACCCATTAATAGAAAATGGCAGGAAACTCGCACGATGCAACTTTTGTTGGCCGTTTTTATTGGCGGAGGTACCGGGAGCGTGGCTCGCTGGCTGCTGAGCCTGAAACTCAATCCCATGCATCACGCCATCCCTCTGGGCACGTTAACAGCAAACCTGATTGGGGCGTTTATCATTGGTGCCGGGCTTGCCTGGTTTAATCGTCTACCACAGGTAGACCCGGTCTGGAAGCTGCTCATCACCACGGGCTTTTGCGGGGGGCTGACGACCTTCTCCACCTTCTCGTCGGAAGTGGTCTTCTTACTGCAGGCAGGGAAGTTTAGCTGGGCGCTGCTGAATATTACGGTCAACCTGCTGGGCTCATTTGCGATGACCGCTCTGGCCTTCTGGCTTTTCAGCTCTAGCCGCTAGAAAAAAGATAAAAAAAACCCGCGATTAAGCGGGTTTTGAATTCTGACTGCTATTCTCGCTTACAGAGCGGTAACGTTAGCAGCAGAAGGGCCTTTGGCACCGTTAGTGATTTCGAACTCTACACGCTGACCTTCAGCCAGAGTTTTGAAACCGTTGGTCTGGATTGCAGAGAAGTGTACGAATACGTCTTTGCTGCCATCTTCCGGAGTAATGAAACCGAATCCTTTGGACTCATTAAACCACTTAACGTTACCTTTAATCTTAGACATCAAAATTACCTTTATATGAAAAAACGACACTAATCTGTGTCAGTTAACAGTACAACAATTGTCGTGGGTTTTGTCCAGCCTAACTTCGTTAAAAAGTGATAAATGTCGCTAACTTTTATTTGCGGGTTGACATTACCGTAAGCTGTGCTCCAGGCCAGTTTTAGAACTGGAAACGGAGCCACGCGAAGTAGACGTTGCCGTTGTTATAGGTTCCGGGAATGTAGGTCATCTGGAACGTGGCGGGCCCATAACCGATAGAGGCCATCGGCAGTGCAACCGGTACCGGGATATAATTCCAGTTATCGCGCGCAGTCACCCCAATCGTGTAACCTAACCCGAGGTGGAAATTATCGTCCGCCAGCGGTCGCCAGGTGGCTTCCCAACCGTAGCCGCCAATCGGCTCCCACTTATTAAAGGAGTCTTTAAATGCCATCAAATAGATGCCATGCCAGTTACCTTTATCATCCCAACGCGAGATACCAAAACCAGCACCCCAGGGACGTTCATTGTATTTGTCCGTCTTCTCTTTATCGTAGGCAAAACGGGCATGCCAGGTAATCGCCGGCACATACAGATCGTAGTTCTGCGGCTCATCCCAGGTCTGTACAATGTTATTGCTCAGCGTGTTATAGCCATCCTTAATCGTCCCGGTAAAAGACGCATGGGCAGAAAGAGTGGTACCGAAAAACCCTACCATCACTACTAACAGTGCGAAAAATCTATTTAGTTTTAACACGATAATCTTGCCAAAAAATGATTAATTAAGAACATTCTATCAAACGTAAGCTTAATGATATCTTAACCGCCGCAGCGACTTAGTTTTTTTCTTCATCTGAATTATAAATTAGAATTTTCCTAAACAAACTGTCAAGCCAACCTAACGGCCTAAGCTAAATTATAATGCATACTGACTGCCAACGATAAGCATTCTCGTCCAGACTCGAGAAAACCATAAATAAAAAGTGCCTTCTGATAATAATCGGCTAAATGCTTAACATATTATTTTCGGAATATGAGAATAAATACTTAATAATTAAATGACGGATTATTTTGCGCGTTTTTTATGCAGCTTTATCTCATCACCAATCGCCTGTAAAAGAATGCTATCCCTCTTCGCAACAACTGATGCTATCAGGCTTTTATCCCTACAAATGGTAAGGTGACATTTCATTTCCTCTGGCTGTATAGTATTCCACCAGCACGCTATACTCACTGTGGTGACAATGTTCCACTTTGTGAGTACACCGACCAAATGATCATTTCGCTTTCTTTAATTACTCTTTTTATTGATTTTCATCAGCTAAATTTGTCGTTTTTTTCGGCACATTTCACCCCTTACTTTTGATGCAGCACTGCGTCAATTTTTACAACTGGGCGATAGGTGTTAATAATGTTAACGTTCTTTGAACTCCTGATTGGTGTTGTGGTTATTGTGGGCGTGGCTCGCTACATCATCAAAGGTTACTCTGCAACGGGGGTCCTTTTCGTCGGTGGTTTACTGCTACTGATTGCCAGCGCATTGATGGGCCACAAGATTTTACCTAGCAGTGAAACCAGCACCGGTTACTCTGCAACCGATATTATTGAATATATCAAGATCTTATTGATGAGCCGCGGCGGCGACCTCGGCATGATGATCATGATGCTCTGCGGTTTTGCCGCTTATATGACGCATATCGGCGCTAACGATATGGTCGTTAAGTTAACCTCCAAGCCGCTGAAATTTATTAACTCGCCTTATATACTGATGATTGCCGCCTATTTTGTGGCCTGTCTGATGTCGCTGGCCGTCTCTTCAGCGACCGGGCTTGGCGTATTACTGATGGGCACGCTATTCCCGGTGATGGTTAACGTAGGTATCAGCCGTGGTGCAGCCGCCGCTATTTGTGCGTCACCCGCCGCCATTATTCTCTCCCCTACTTCCGGTGACGTGGTGCTGGCGGCAAAAGCCGCAGAAATGCCGTTGATTGATTTTGCGTTTAAAACCACACTGCCTATTTCCATCATTGCCATTATTGCTATGGCGATTACCCATTTCTTCTGGCAGCGCTACCTGGATAAAAAAGAGAATATTTCTCACGAAATGCTGGATGTCAGTGAAATTACCACCACGGCACCTCGCTTCTATGCCATCCTGCCGTTTACGCCAATTGTCGGGGTACTGATTTTTGACGGTAAATGGGGCCCGGAGCTGCATATTATTGCCATCCTGGTTATCTGCATGCTGCTGGCCGCGGTGCTGGAATTCCTGCGCGGCTTTAATACCCAAAACGTGTTTGCAGGCCTCGAAGTTGCCTATCGCGGCATGGCTGATGCATTCGCAGGCGTGGTGATGCTGTTGGTTGCGGCGGGCGTATTTGCCCAGGGTCTGAGCACTATCGGCTTTATTAACAGCCTGATTTCCATCGCAACCTCGTTCGGTTCCGCCAGCATTATACTGATGTTGGTACTGGTTATACTGACAATGCTGGCAGCAATGACCACCGGTTCCGGTAACGCACCGTTCTATGCTTTTGTTGAGATGATTCCAAAGCTGGCGCAATCCTCCGGCGTCAACCCCGCGTATCTTTCTATTCCGATGCTGCAGGCCTCTAACCTCGGCCGTACTATCTCTCCGGTCTCCGGCGTGGTAGTAGCGGTAGCCGGTATGGCGAAAATATCTCCGTTTGAAGTGGTTAAGCGCACATCGCTGCCGGTTATCATTGGTCTCATCGCGGTCATCATCGCCACCGAGATTCTGGTGCCCGGCGTCGCCGCGTAATCATTTATTGGCTAAATAAATAAGGCGCCTGAAGGCGCCTTATTTTATTATGTAATAACGTCACTAAATGAATTAAACCGTGGAGTCAGGAATATGTTAAGGAAGAATATTGTGTCAGGATGCGCGCTGCTGCTCTGCGCTGGCAGCCTTCATGCTGCCCCGCTGGAGCCTACACAATATGGCGACTTCGACCGTTACGTCCTGGCACTCTCCTGGCAAACCGGTTTTTGCCAGAGCCAGCATGATAGGAATCGCAACGAACCGCTGGAATGCCAGCAACAAAAAGAGGCCGTAAACAAGGCCGATTACCTCACCGTACATGGATTATGGCCTGGCCTGCCGGGCTCAATTGCCTCTCGTGGTGTCGATAACAATCGCTGGATGCGGTTTGGCTGCGCAACCCGCCCGATTCCAAACATGCCGGAAGCAAAAGCCAGCCGCAAATGCGCCGCTGAAGAGACCGGCTTATCGCTGGAAGTCGCCAATAAGCTCAATCAGGTGATGCCGGGTAGCGGTGGGAACACCTGTCTTGAGCGCTACGAGTATGCAAAACACGGCGTCTGCTTTGGTTTTGATCCGGATGCCTATTTCGGCACAATGGTGCGCCTGAACGGCGAAGTGAAACAAAGCGCGCTCGGCCAGTTCCTTGCCGCCAACTATGGCAAAACCGTCACCCGTGCAAGCTTTGACGATGCGGTCGCCCGCGCCTTCGGCAAAGAGAGTGTCAAGGCAGTGAAACTAACGTGCAACGGCAATCCGGCTTATCTGACCGAAATGCAGATTGCGATTAAATCTGCCAGCATCAACAACCCATTGACGGCAGATTCGCTGCTCCCGCAGCCGCATCCCGGCAACTGTGGCAAACAGTTCGTTCTGGATAAAATCGGTTACTAAACATGCGGTAATGCCCCCGGTTCTCGGGGGCAATTCATACTATTGCTCGATAAACGACAGCAGATCTTCATTGATCTGATGTTTGTGCGTGGTGCAGATCCCGTGCGATCCGCCGCGATACACCTTCAGCTCCGCGTTTGGCAACATTTCAGCCGCCACCTTGCCGCAGGTTTCAAACGGCACAATCTGGTCATCATCGCCGTGAATCACCAGCGTCGGGATGGTCATTCTGCGCAGGTCCTCACGCAAGTCGGTTTCCGAGAAGGCCTTGATACAGTCATATAGCGCCTTAATCGAGCCCTGAAGTCCTTGCTCAACAAAGCCTTCACGCACCGCTTTCGACTCCTTCGCGCCAGGACGGTTATAGCCGTAAAACGCCGCCGTCAGCTCGTAGAAGAATGCGCCACGATCGTTAATCACGCCGTCACGAATACCATCGAACACCTCAAGCGGCACGCCGTTCGGGTTAAAGTCCGTCTTAACCATGATGGGCGTTACGGCGCCAATCAGCACTGCCTTCGCCACTCGCTGCGTACCGTGTCGACCAATATAGCGCGCAACTTCACCGCCACCGGTCGAGTGCCCAACGTGCACCGCGTCTTTCAGATTAAGGTGAACCGTCAGCTCTGCCAGATCGTCCGCATACTGATCCATATTGTGCCCATCCCAGGGTTGCGCCGAGCGTCCGTGGCCTCGTCTGTCGTGGGCGATAACCCGATATCCCTTTGACCCCAGATACAGCATCTGATCCTCAAACGCATCAGACGTCAGCGGCCAGCCGTGGCTGAATACAATTGGCTGTCCACTCCCCCAATCTTTAAACCAGAGATAACTACCATCTTTCAGGGTCAGTTTATCGAAACCACTCATACGATCTCCTGTACAGGAAGGACGCTGCCAGGTGCAGCCTAAAAAGAATAATCCAGATTTATAGATTGCGAGGTATTTCGCATAAAATTCACACAACGAAGATTATTGCCATCTTCGAATGTGCGCTGTATCACTTCAAACCTGACGCCAGGATCAGTATGATGGGATGAGATGAACCCTTGCCGCTGGCGGTGAGGGTTTTCTTTTGGATAATCGATAGACATGGAGTAAATAATGACCAGACCTGCCATCATTATTAATGAGTTCGATGCCGAGCGTATCGACCGCCTGCTTGAGCAACCTGCTTACGCAAATTCCCCGGTGGCGAACGCGCTAAACGACGAACTGGATCGTGCCCAGATGTGTGCCCCTGAGGACATGCCGCATGATGTAGTGAGTATGAATAGCCAGGTCAGATTCCGCGATCTCACGACCGGTGAAGAGCGTGTCCGCACGCTGGTCTTCCCGGCACAGATGACCGACAGCAGCACCCAGCTTTCGGTGATGGCGCCCGTTGGCGCAGCGCTGCTTGGCCTGCGTGCAGGCAGTGCGATTCACTGGGAGTTACCGGGCGGTACTTCAACCCACCTGGAAGTTCTTGAACTACTGTATCAGCCGGAAGCGGCGGGCGAATTTCATCGCTAACCTTCCGCGTTAATCAATTAAGAGGATGTTATGCATCCTCTTTCTGTTTTGCCCCGCCTAACGAAACTTTACAACTCCCCTGTCCTCGATAAACTATTTTGCGAACTAAATGACATATTCAGAACGTATTATGTGTTCTGATAGTTCCACAAAGACAAGGAGGAGCCATATGTACAAAACAATCATTATGCCAGTTGATGTTTTTGAGATGGAGTTAAGTGACAAAGCCGTTCGTCACGCTGAATTTTTAGCTCAGCAGGAGGGGATTATCCATCTGCTGCACGTGTTGCCCGCATCGGCAAGCTACACCATGAGCCGTTTTGCCGCCGATCTACGACGCTTTGAAGAGCATTTGCAGAAAGAAGCCGAAAGCCGCTTGACCACGATGGTGAGCCATTTCTCTATTGATCCTTCCCGCATTAAGCTTCACGTTCGTCTCGGTAGCGTTCGCGATGCGGTCAATGAGCTGGCGGAAGAGCTGAATGCCGATATGGTCGTCATTGGTTCACGTAACCCGTCCATCAGCACGCACCTTCTTGGCTCTAACGCCTCAAGCGTTATCCGCCACGCGCACATCCCCGTTTTAGTCGTCAGATAATGTAGCCCGGCCAGGCGAAATACCGCCGGGAAATAGCTAACGTATAAAAAAAGGCCACCTTTCGGTGGCCTTTGACATTGCAGGCATTGTCTTCTTTTTTATGCAGTTTTGGTACGAATCAGGTAGTCAAATGAACTCAGTGACGCCTTCGCACCTTCGCCAGTGGCGATAATAATCTGTTTGTACGGCACGGTGGTGCAGTCGCCCGCGGCGAATACGCCCTTCAGGTTAGTTTCGCATTTCGCATCAATAATGATTTCGCCCATGCGATTGCGCTCAATGGTGCCTTCGAGCCAGTTGGTGTTTGGCAGCAGACCAATCTGGACAAAAATACCCGCCAGCGCAACGTGATGCTCATCGCCGGTCACACGGTCACGATATTGCAGTCCGGTCACCTTGCTGCCGTCGCCTTTCACTTCAGTGGTCTGCGCGTTCAGAATAATGTCGACGTTTTTCAGGCTGCGCACTTTATCCTGCAGCACCTGGTCAGCCTTCATTTCTGGCGCAAACTCAAGCAGAGTCACGTGTTCAACAACACCGGCCAGATCGATAGCCGCTTCCACGCCGGAGTTACCGCCGCCGATCACCGCCACGCGTTTGCCTTTAAACAGCGGGCCGTCACAGTGTGGGCAGTAGGTCACACCTTTGGTGCGATACTGATCTTCACCCGGAACGTTCATGTTACGCCATTTGGCACCGGTCGCAATGATAATGCTGCGTGCTTTCAGCACCGCGCCAGAGGCAGTTTCAATCTGATGCAGGCCGCCTTCAACCGCGGCAGGAATCAGTTTAGACGCACTCTGGGAGTCAATCACGTCCACGTCGTACTCGCTCACGTGCGCCTTCAATGCGCCTGCCAGCTTCTGACCTTCGGTCTTTGGCACCGAGATATAGTTTTCAATATCGACGGTATCCAGCACCTGGCCGCCAAAACGCTCGCCCATCAGACCGGTACGGATACCTTTACGCGCAGAGTAAACCGCTGCCGCAGCGCCGGACGGGCCGGAGCCGACGATCAGCACATCATAAGCGTCACGTTTGTTCAGCTCTTCCGCTGCACGTTTTTCCGCGCCGGTATCCACTTTGGCAACAATTTCCGCCAGCGTCATGCGACCCTGACCAAATTCCTGACCGTTCATAAACACCGCCGGAACGCCCATGACGTTACGATCGGTAATTTCGTTCTGGTAAGTCCCGCCGTCAATCGCCGTATGCTTGATGCGCGGATTCAGTACCGCCATCAGGTTCAGCGCCTGCACCACGTCAGGGCAGTTGTGGCAAGAGAGCGAGTAGTACGTTTCAAACTCAAAATCGCCGTCGATATCGCGGATCTGTTCCAGCAGAGACTGCGCTTCTTTCGACGGATGGCCGCCGGTCCACAGCAGCGCCAGCACCAGCGAGGTGAACTCGTGGCCCAGCGGGGAACCTGCAAAGCGTGGACCCTGGTGGGAACCTGGATTAGTAATCAGGAACGATGGCTTACGTACCGCGAGCGTGTTGTCTTCTTTAAAGGTGACTTTGTCTGACAGTTCAGCGATTTCAGCCAACAGTTCCTTGATCTCTGCCGATTTTGCGCTGTCATCCAGCGTGGCAATCAGCTCAACAGGTTTGGTCAGCTTCTCAAGATAAGCCTTGAGCTGGGTTTTCATGTTGGTGTCGAGCATTTTTATCTCCTGGGCTTAAAACATCATCATGCAAGCGGCCAGATACGAGCTGCGTGTAAGCAACTTGCATCATGATGCTGGAATAAAACAGGCGCAGAAGTGCGCCTGTGGGATACCGGATGGCACTGCGTTTATCCGGCCTACATACTGTAGGCCAGTGCCGTGCCATCGAGCAGACAACTTAGATTTTGCCGACCAGGTCCAGAGATGGAGCCAGAGTAGCTTCGCCTTCTTTCCATT
The DNA here is from genome assembly GCF_902485085.1 of uncultured Kluyvera sp. NCBI lineage: Bacteria > Pseudomonadati > Pseudomonadota > Gammaproteobacteria > Enterobacterales > Enterobacteriaceae > Kluyvera > uncultured Kluyvera sp. Next base: position 31,148 of record NZ_CABTJS010000050.1, on the reverse strand, counting down.
TAGCCGGGCAAACTTCGCCTGGGTGGGAAGCAACATACTGAGCCGCTTTGATTTTACGCAGCAGGTCAGATGCGTCACGGCCGATACCTTCAGCGGTAACTTCGATAGCCTGGATGATACCCTGTGGGTCAACAACGAAGGTGGCACGGTCAGCCAGGCCTTCATCTTCACGCATGTTGTCGAAGTTACGGGTCAGGGCGCCAGTCGGGTCACCGATCATCGCGTATTTGATTTTCGCGATGGTGTCAGAGCTGCTGTGCCATGCTTTGTGGGTGAAGTGGGTATCGGTAGATACGGAGTACACGTCCACGCCCAGTTTCTGCAGTTCTTCGTAATGGTCTGCTACGTCGCCCAGTTCGGTTGGGCATACGAAGGTGAAGTCAGCCGGGTAGAAGAAGAAGACGCTCCAGCGACCTTCGGTATCTTTCTCAGTAACTTCTACGAATTCACCGTTTTTGAACGCCTGGTTTTTGAAAGGCTTGATTTTAGTATTAATTAAAGACATCGAGTACTTCCTCCGTGTTTTCGTTGAGGTCTAAGTTAACGACTTTTTCCTGATTCGACCAATGCGTTTACATTATCAAATCAATAAGCGTTATCTAACAACCGGAACAAGACAGCTTTGTGAACCCATGTTGAGAGTGCGCACGATTCGCTCATCCTCAAACGTAAAAAGGCCGCAACACGGCGGCCCTGTTACCTGAATTCCCAGCAGGTGAATTCAGCGCCAGCAGCGCTGGCATGTTGTTGCGCTCTCTATCACCCTAAACAAAGGTGTTAACAGCGTCTTGATTACATCACCCGGGTCCACAAAGGGCAATCAACCTGCCGTCGATCTTCTCTATGGCTGTGATAGGCTACGCCGTTTATTGCAGATTACCCACTGATTTTACATTGCTTTTCCATGAAAAAGTCTTCTTTACCACCATCGTTTTAGCGCGATAAAGGTGTCCTCGAACAGGTCGCGGCGAAGTGGGTGAAATGGGTAGGTTGTCGAATCGTCAACTTAATACCCAGACATTTTACATAGAGGACAATAATATTTTGCATATCGTTATATAGAGGACTGAATATAACAAAAACCATATTATGTTGAAACAAAGTATTTGTTACATTAATTATATTTAAATTCAGAATAATAAGCTTACTTTCATTAGCAGTGGATAAACGGAGTTTTATGATATATATTTAGAAATAGTTTAACCACATTGTAGTTTTTCGAACACATGGATTGTGACGGATGGAGCAAAAGAGAGCTTCATTCAACATAAGGAATAACAATGGCCAACCTCTATAATCTCAAGAGATTCGATCTCAATCTGCTCGTTATTTTTGAATGTATCTATCAAAATCTGAGCATCAGCAAAGCAGCGCAAACATTATTTATCACGCCATCTGCGGTCAGTCAGTCGCTACAGCGGCTACGCATTCAGTTAGATGACCCCTTATTTGTTCGTTCAGGAAAAGGTATTTCTCCCACCACCGTGGCAGAAAATTTACATCTCCATCTGGTAGAAAACCTGAACAGTATTGAACAAACGATTAACATTACGGAAAAAAGCAATCTCAAAAAACGTTTTGTCGTTTACGGTCCACAGCTTCATGCCTCGCCAAAGTTGATCCGCTTTATGAACATCCTGCTTGAAGAGCCCAATCTTGAGGTGGTTTACCATGATACTGCAGCGGGAACGGATAATATTGAAGAGATGATGAACTATCGCAAAGCTGACGTGGTCTTCACCATGGAGGCTTGCCACAATCGGGCGCTCGTAAGCGTACCGTTTTGGGAATGTCCGGTCGTACTGGTATGCCGTAAAGATCACCCTCGTTTGAATAATACCGCAACGCCAGAAGATCTTGTAAAGGAACGGTTTGCACTATTTCAAACCCATGCACAGCAGGTCAAAGAATTTCGAACGACCCACAATGTCGCAGGCTTAGCTGAAAAAGATATCGCCTTTACCTCATCCTCCCTGATGACGATTTTCAGTATAATCCGTCAGAGTGATTTGGTAGGTTTTGTCCCAAAACTTATGTACGAATTATTGAAAGACACGCTTAATCTAAAAGAAATATCAGGCCTTTCACCACTTCCTACGTTTACCATATACATGGTTTATAGCCGTGCATCGCTGAGTTCACCTGTTTTTTCAGACATTATGAAAAAAGTTAAGCATCACAAATTCATTCATGAAACCGATATTTAAAATGCAACACATATTTATAGAAAATATATTATCTTATTTATTACTCCTCATAATAGCGTACTATAACCAGCATCTTTTTAGACATCATCGCCATAAAGGATTGCTGATTTATGTCAATCACAAAACTCCCCTTACCTCTCTCCGTATTGGAGGCTAGTCGGGAACGAATAAACTGGACGTTGAATAACTTACCCCGCGTTTGTATTTCTTTTTCCGGCGGAAAAGATTCAACGGTAATGCTACATTTAGCGGCAGAACAGGCCCGCCAGAATGGCAAGAAATTCAGCGTGCTGTTTATAGATTGGGAAGCTCAATTTTCCTATACCATCACCCACTGTCAGAAATTACGCGCGCGCTATAGTGACGTCATTGAGACCTTTTATTGGGTCGCTCTACCGCTGACAACCCAAAACTCACTGACCCAATTTAATCCCGAGTGGCAGTGCTGGGAGCCAGGCGCCAAATGGGTGCGCCAGCCGCCAGAAGATGCGATCACCGACCCCGACTTTTTCCCTTTTTATGAACAGGGCATGTCTTTCGAACTGTTTGTGCAGAAGTTTGCCGATTGGTTTTCACAGCAGCGCCCGGCCGCCGTGATGGTAGGGATTCGTGCCGACGAATCTTACAACCGCTTTTTGACCATCGCCTCGCAGCGCAAACGCCGTTTTGCCGATGATAAGCCCTGGACTACCGTCGCGCCGGGCAATCATGCCTGGTACATCTACCCGATCTATGACTGGAAAACGGCGGATATCTGGACCTGGTTTGCCAAAAGTAAGCAGCCCTACAACCCGCTCTATGACCTGATGTATCAGGCGGGTGTGCCGCTGCGCTACATGCGTATCTGCGAGCCTTTTGGGCCGGAGCAGCGCCAGGGATTGTGGCTCTATCACGTCCTGGAGCCTGAACGCTGGGCCGCAATGTGCCAGCGGGTGAGCGGCGCGCACAGCGGTGGTATTTATGCCGGTCAGGATAATCAGTTCTACGGCCATCGCAAAATCGAAAAACCGGAGAATTACAGCTGGCGTAGCTACGCTCATTTCCTGCTGTACAGCATGCCGGAAGCCACCGCCGAGCACTATCGCAACAAAATAGCCGTCTATCTTCACTGGTATCAAAAACAGGGATGGGAAGATATCCCGGATAGCCAGGAGAAGGACCTCGGCGCTAAAGACATTCCATCATGGCGACGAATCTGCAAAGTCTTATTAAACAATGATTACTGGTGCCGGATGCTCTCTTTCAGCCCAACAAAAGCCAGCCACTATCAACGATATCGCGCGCGTATGGGACAGAAGCGTCAACAATGGGGGTTACTATGCAACAAAGACTGATTGCCCAACTGCAAGGCTATCTAAAGACCTTAACGGATGATGAAAAAATCGAAGCAATTAACCAGTTTCGACAAGCATTGCATGAGGAGAGCCCATTTCGCGACCAGCCAATTGACTGCGTATTGTGGGTGAAAGAAGAGCAGGTTTCACCGAATAACTACAACCCCAACAATATGGCACCGCCGGAAAAACGGTTGCTGACCAAATCACTGGAAGCCGACGGTTTTACTCAACCTATTGTGGTAATTGAGAAAAATAACCACACCTATGAAATTGTTGATGGTTTCCACCGCCATCTACTCTCGCAGTCAAAAGCATCGCTGAAAAAACGCTTTCACGGTTATCTACCGGTTACACAGCTAGAGAAGAGCGATCGCTCGCAGCCATCCCGGATGGCGGCTACCATTCGCCACAACCGTGCACGCGGTCGCCATCAGATAGGCGCGATGTCCGACATCGTGCGCGAGCTGAGCCAGCTCGGCTGGGAAGATGAGAAAATCGGTCAGGAACTGGGCATGGATGCCGATGAAATTCTGCGTCTGAAGCAGATTAACGGCCTGTGTGAACTGTTTGGCAATCGCCAGTACTCACAGGCCTGGACGGTTAAATAGCTACAGCTTGCACAGACGCTCGGCGGCGGCCAGCAGCGTCGCTTCCTGTTTGGCAAAACACAGACGAATCAGCTTATGCGGGAACGGCGCCACGCAGAAGACCGACAGCGGAATCGCCGCGACGCCCACTTCGGTGGTCAGCCACTGGCAAAAACTGACATCATCAAGGTCAGAAATCGCGCTGTAATCGGCCAGCAGGAAATAGGTTCCTTCGCACGGCAGCAGCTTCAGTCGGCTCTGGCTGAGTGCATCAATAAACAAGTCACGGCGCGCCCGATAAAAATCGGGCAACTGCCGGTAGTGCTCAGGTTCAGCGCGCAGCATATCCGCCAGCGCCAGCTGTGCTGGGGTATTAACGGCAAAGGTCAGATATTGATGCACCTTACGCAGCTCGGCACTTATCGGCGCGGGTGCGACGCAGTACCCTACCTTCCAGCCGGTCATATGATAGGTTTTACCAAACGATGAAACCGCCACCGCCCGCTCGCGAAGCTGCGGATGCGCCAGCACGCTGGCGTGTCCGGCTTCGCTAAAGCAAATATGTTCATACACTTCATCGCTGAGCACGTAGATTTCCCGCTCGGCAATCGCCTGCCAGAGCGCCTCGAAATCTGCCGCCTGCCAGACGGTTGCCGAAGGGTTATGCGGGGTGTTAAGGATAACCAGACGGGTGTTATCGCTAAGCGTGTCGGCAAATTCCTGCCAGTCGACGCGGAAGTGCGGAGGCTGTAGCGCGATACGCTTGACGATGCCGCCGGAAAGTTCGACCGCGGGGGCATAGCTGTCATAGCTTGGGTCGAAACAAATAACCTCATCACCGTTACGCACCAGCGCCGTAATCGCGGCGTACAGCGCTTCGGTCGCCCCGGCGGTGACCGTAATGTCGCTATTCACATCCGGCGAGTGACCGTATAGCGCGAGCGTTTTCTCGGCAATCGCTTCACGCAGCGCCAGCGCGCCGGTCATCGGCGCATACTGGTTCGCGCCTGCGGCAACATGGTGCGCCAGACGCGCCTGAAGATAAGATGGGCCATCAAAATCGGGAAATCCCTGTGAGAGGTTAATCGCCTGGTGCTGCTGCGCCAGCGCGCTCATCTGGGTGAAAATGGTGGTACCGAGGTTAGGTAACTTGCTTTGTGGGATGAGTTGCTTATTCGTCATTCTGCGCCTGCCGCTCGTGATGCCAAAATTAACATCAATATAACACGGCGAACGCGTTTGGCAATCGAGACGTTTAGATGTCTAAATAAAACATTAACAGCACTTCGCGCCGCCCTTTCCGCCGTATCGTGCGTCCTGGCGGTCGCGGAAAAACTCCTCATAGGTCATTGGCGTCTGGTCAGGATGCGTGATGCGCATATGTTCGACGTAGTTATCGTAGTCCGGCACGCCTATCATCATTTTGGCCGCCTGACCGAGGTATTTTCCGGCTTTCGAGAGTGTATCAAACATCGTTTTGTCCTTTGGGTAAACCCGGCGTCGCTGCGCTCGGCCGGGCTACAACATCATCAATTAGCACGTAAAGACATTAATGCGCGCGTCTCGCCTGCGCCACCAGATTCTCCGCATCCGCCGGCATCGGCTCGTACGGGGTCTCTTTGGCCGTCGGTTTGTCCTCTTTCAGCGCCGCCAGCGCGGTTTTGAGTGAGAACAGCGCCAGCACCACAACCACCACCATAAAGAAAATGGTCAGACCGGCATCAAGACGGTTGTTAAACACCAGCTGCGCCAGCTGCGACTCGGTGTACTGCGGCGGAATATTGCCGCTGTCGATCATCGCCTGGAACTTGTTGGCAATCGCCAGGAAGCCCACGCGGGTATCTTCGCTGAACGATTTCTGCCAGCCCGCCACCAGCGTACACACCAGCAGCCAGGACGTTGGCACCAGCGCAACCCACGCATAGCGCTGACGTTTCATTTTGAACAGTACCTCCGCACAGAGCATCAGCGCCATACCTGCCAGCATCTGGTTAGCAATCCCGAACAGCGGCCACAGCGTGTTGATGCCGCCCAGCGGGTCAACTACCCCTTGATGCAGGAAGTAGCCCCAGGCCAGCACGCAAAGCGCCGTCGCCAGCAGGTTAGCCGGCAGAGAATCGGTACGTTTAAGCCCTGGATTGATAACACCCAGCAAGTCCTGCAGCATAAAGCGCGCCGCACGGGTACCGGCATCCACCGCCGTCAGAATAAACAGCGCCTCAAACAGAATGGCGAAGTGGTACCAGAACGACACGTCCATCAGGCCGCCCAGCGCCCCGTGAAGGATATAGGCCATCCCCACCGCCAGCGTCGGCGCACCGCCCGCTCGCGAGATAATCGACTGTTCACCCACTTCGTTGGCAATCTGATGCAGCAGGTCCGGCGTCACCGCGAAGCCCCAACTACTGACCACCTGCGCCGCAGAAGCTACCACGTCGACGGTACCGGCCGGTGCCAGCATCGCCATTGGGCTATTCATCGCAAAGTACACGCCCGGGTCGATAATACAGGCGGAAACCAGCGCCATAATGGCGACGAAGGATTCCATCAGCATACCGCCGTAGCCGATAAAGCAGGCCTGGTTTTCGTTCGCCAGCATCTTCGGCGTAGTGCCGGAGGCAATCAGCGCGTGGAAGCCAGAAACCGCGCCGCAGGCGATGGTAATAAACAGGAATGGGAACAGGTCGCCGGTCCAGACCGGGCCAGTGCCATCAATAAATTTGGTCAGCGCTGGCATGGTCAGCGTCGGGCGCATAATCAGAATACCAATCGCCAGCCCGACGATAGTCCCGATTTTCAGGAAGGTAGAAAGATAGTCGCGCGGTGCCAACAGCAGCCATACTGGCAGAACAGAAGCCACAAAGCCGTAGCCCACCAGCATCCAGGTCAGCTGTACGCCGGTATAGTCAAACCACGGCGCCCAGGTTTCGCTTGCCGCCACCCAACCGCCGGAAATAATGGCAAACACCAGCAGCACCAGGCCAATAACCGACACTTCGCCAATGCGTCCCGGACGCAGATAGCGAATGTAAATCCCCATAAACAGCGCCAGCGGAATGGTAAAGGCAACGGTATAGGTTCCCCACGGGCTGTGGGTCAGCGCTTTCACCACGATCATCGCCAGTACGGCCAGAATGATCACCATGATCATAAAGGTCGCCACCAGCGCAATTACGCCAGCAACCGGCCCCATCTCCTCTTTCACCAACTCGCCCAGCGAGCGGCCATCACGACGGGTAGAGACGAACAGCACCATAAAGTCCTGTACCGCACCGGCCAGCACCACCCCGGCTAACAGCCAGAGCATACCAGGCAGATAGCCCATTTGCGCCGCCAGCACCGGCCCCACCAGCGGGCCCGCCCCGGCAATTGCCGCAAAGTGGTGACCAAACAGCACCTTTTTGTCCGTTGGCACGTAGTCGAGGCCGTCGTTATGACGCACGGCAGGCGTCATGCGCGTCGGGTCAACCTGCAACACCTTTTTCGCAATATAGAGGCCGTAAAAACGATAGGCGATGAGATAAACGCAGACCGACGCCACGACTATCCACAGCGCGTTGATCTGTTCACCACGGTTAAGGGCGATGTAGCCCAGGGCAAACGCTCCGACAATGGAGAGTAACGCCCATATAAGGTATTTCCCTGAATTGTTCATAGTTATTGTCCGTATCAGTAGCAGAGGATGTTACATTTTGTGTCCATGCAAGCACACTTGATTTAACAACCTTGAAACGAATATGAACAGGAACAGCACCCGACATTTACATCACATTGTTAACGGGATCACTTAAGTCAGAAAAACGGATGAGAGGTGGGAAGTGAAAGTGGGATGAACGCAGGTATGTAGGCCGGATAAGCGAAGCGCCATCCGGCAATGTACCGCACCATGCCGGATGGCGCTTCGCTTATCCGGCCTACGCCTTATTCGGCTACCGAAACCCTAACCGAGCACCGCCGTCCCTAACCGGCAGGTACAGCAGCGCCGCCCCTGCTCGTCAAAAACGACAATTTCCCAGCTCTGGCTCTGACGCCCCAGATGCAACGGCTGACACACCGCTCGCACCTGTCCCTGAGAAACCGGACGATGGTGCGACGCGTTAAGCTCGGTACCCACCACGCACTGTCCCTCACGGGTCATCAAAAAACCCGCCATTGAGCCCAGCGTCTCCGCCAGCGCCGCCGACGCGCCACCGTGCAACAGGCCAAAAGGCTGATGGGTGCGGCTATCCACCGGCATTACCGCTTCCAGGCTGTCGTCGCCGATATGGGTATAAACAATCCCCAGATGCGCCACCATGGTGTTATCACTGGTGGCGTTCAGTTCATCGAGGGTTAAATGACGTTTCCAGATCATCCTACGCTCCCAGCGTTGAGCCGCCGTCCACCACGATATCCTGCAACGTGATGTGGCTGGCGCTGCTCGAGGCGAGGAACAGGATGGTATTGGCAATTTCCTGCGGACGCGCGATTTTGCCAAGCGGAATGCCAAGCTTGAACTGCTCGCCAAAACCACGAATACGCTGCTGTTCGGCATCGTCGCTGACCCACAGCACCCGCTGCATATCGGTATCGGTCGAGCCCGGCGAAACGATATTACAACGCACGCCCGCGCTGGAAAGCTCCAGCCCAACGGTCAGCGCCAGGCTTTTCAGCGCCGCCTTCGACGCACCATACGCGCTCATGCCGATACGCGGCGAATGCGCCGCATCTGACGCCACGGTGACTATCGCCCCGCCCTGCTGACGACGGAACTGTGCCATCGTCTGCTGGAAAAGGTTAAATGCGCCGCCGACGTTGACCGCAAAGGTCTGCTGCCAGTCGTCCAGGCTTAATGCGTCCGTGGCGCCCATGCGCAAAATCCCGGCTGCGTTGACCAGCACATCCAGCCGTTCGGTGGTGGCGAGCAGGCGCTCGCACACCTGCGCCACCTGCTGAGCATCTGCCACGTTCAGCACTTCGGTGGCGAACGGATAATGCTCGCCGTTGAACGCCAGGTCGAAACCCGTCACCTTCGCGCCCGCGTCCACAAACGCCAGCGCGGTAGCGTGGCCGATACCTTTCCCGGCCCCGGTCACCCACACGGTCTGACCGTTAAAATCGAACCCGGCCATTATTTCACCTCGCGGGAGAGCAGCGCCCACCAGGCGTCGATGCTTGGATTTTTTGCCAGCATCACGAAGTCGATATCGCCGTGCACTTTACGCCAGCGGGCGGCCAGCGCCATCATGCGCACAGAATCGAGACCGTAATCAATCAGATTATCATCGTCGAGCGGCTCGTCGGACTCATCCAGCAACGGCAGCACCAGCGCACGCAGTGCCTCTTTGCTGGTTGGGACAGACGGCAGCAGCTCATCGGTCATCACCACGCGGCCGCTACGGCCGGCAACGTATTTCAGCGACATCAGGTGCTCATCGCGGCTAAAGTCCGCCAGCGCGTCCGCCACAAAGAACGGTTTAATGTCGCGCATAAACGCATCGGTGGCGGTGGTCATGCAGCCAATGTGCGCATACACGCCGGTGATAATCAGCTGATTACGGCCGGTCTCTTTCAGCATCTGCTCCAGCGGCGAACGGTGGAATGCGCTGTAGCGCCACTTCACCAGCACGGTATCCTGAGTATCAGGTGCCAGCGCGGCAATCACTCGCTGCTGCTCCGGCGAGCGGGTCAGCCCCGGCCCCCACATATCGTTCAGCAGCGCGCGGTCTTCATCGCTCTGCTCTTTCGGCTGCGCGGTGTAGTACACCGGAATGCCATTTTTCTTGCAGAAGTCGCGCAGCGCAGCAATATTCGCCACCACGGTCTCCATCATTTCGCTATCGTCGCCCCAGAAGTTGAGGAAATACTCCTGCATATCGTGGATAAGCAGCGCGGCGCGCGACGGTTCAAACGCCCAGTTAACCTTGTTTTCGGGAAGATCCAGCGCGGTTGGCAGCGCGTAGCCCTGTAATTTTGGAATCGCCATGTTGTTCTCTCCTTCAGCCCTGCGAGCGGCTCGCCAGCCACTGACGTAATTGTTTTTTATCGACTTTACCGACGTGGGTCAGCGGCAGTTCATCTACGCACTCGACGCGGTCAGGCAGTTTAAATTCGGCCACCCCCTGCTCGCGCAGGAAACGGCGGACGGCAACGGCGCGCAACGGCGATTTCACCACCAGATACGCGCAGCTTTTCTCGCCGAGCAGGCTGTCTTCCATGCTGACCAGCGCCGCGTAGACCACCGCGTCATGACGCAGCAGCAGGTTCTCAATCTCTTCAGCGGCAATCTTCTCGCCGCCGCGGTTAATCTGATCTTTCTCGCGCCCTTCGACGGTGATGTAACCGTCCTCGTCGATGGAGATAAGATCGCCCGAGCAGTAAAAACCGTCGGCATCAAAGGCGCTGGCGTTATGCTGCGGGCTTTTGTAATAGCCGCGGAAGGTATACGGACCACGTGTCATCAGGCGACCAACCTCACCGCGCGGCAGAGGGTTACCGTCGGCATCCGCCACCCACACTTCGTCGTCCGGGCACATCGGGTAGCCCTGGGTATTGAGGATCTTCTCCTCTGAATCGTCCAGACGGGTATAGTTCACCAGCCCTTCCGCCATGCCGAAGACCTGCTGCAACTGGCAGCCAATCTCCGCCGGAATACGCGCCGCCAGCGTCGCAGAAAGGCGCGCACCGCCCACCTGTAACAGCTTCAGCGAACGTAGCTGGGCGTTGCTGCCCCACTCGTTAATCGCCTGCAACCACAGGCTGACGGCAGGCGGCACCAGCGCCGCCACGTTGACCTGATGCTTTTCAATCAGCGGGAAGCAAAGCGTCGCGCTCGGGTCCGCCGCCAGCACCACCGTACCTTGCGCCAGGAAAACGCCCAGCGCGCCAGGCGAACTCATGGCGTAGTTATGCGCCGACGGGATCGCGCACAGATAGCGCGTCTGCGCATCAAAGCGGCAAATCTCATTACTGCGGCGAATGCTGTAGTAATAGTCGTTGTGGGTGCGGGGGATAAGCTTCGGCGTGCCGGTACTGCCGCCGGAAAGCTGAAAAAAGGCCACTTCGTCAGCGGCGGTCGGCGTTGGGGTAAAGTCGGCCGCCGGGCGCGCAATCGCCGCCTCCAACGCGTGTTCTCCTTCACCTTTACGCAGCAGCACCATGCGCAGTGAGCGATGCTGTTCGCAAAAAGCGTTGAGGAAACTATCATCACCAAACAGCGTATGGGAACGGTCGGCAATCAGCGCCGCCGGGGCTATCTGCTCAGCGTAGGCGTTCAGCTCGCTGCGCTGATGGCTGAACAGCGCGTTCACCGGCGCAACGCCGATTTTCAGCAGCGCAAACAGCGTAATGTAAAACTCGGCGATGTTGCCCAACTGCACCAGCGCGGTTTCGCCACGCTTAAGGCCTTTGTGCTGCAACGAGGCCGCCAGGTTATCAACATAGTGATTCAACTGGCGATAGCTAATCTGATGGTCGCCATCAATCACCGCAATCGCGTCGCTGTCCGCGTGGCGGGTCAGTATTTCGGTCAGCGGCAGATCCTGCCAGTAGCCTTTTTCGCGGTAGCGCGCCGCCAGCGCGTCCGGCCAGCGGGTAAATTCCACGGTCATTCTGGTTCCTTAATGCAGGCCGAAAACATTCAGCATGGTCGAAAGTTTGACGCCGGTTTCACGCCACTCGGACTCCGGCGATGACGCAGGCACAATGCCCGCTCCGGCAAACAGGCGCACGCTATTGGCTTTGACGCGCGCGCAGCGGATAGTCACCACCCACTCGCCGTTACCTTCGGCGTCACACCAGCCGACAATACCGCCGAACAGATCGCGCTCGAACGGCTCCAGTTCAGCAATCAGCTGCTTCGCCGCTTCGTGCGGGAAACCGCTCAGCGCAGGCGTTGGGTGCAGCAGGCAGGCGAGCGTCAGCGCGTTTTCTTCCGCTTTGGCCTGGCCTTCAATTGGTGTGGCGAGATGCCACAGGGTTGGCGTGGTGATCAGCTGCGGCGTGCTCGGCAGCGTGAGCTGTAGGCTACGTGGCGCCAGCGTCTTTTTCATCGACTGGGTCACCAGCTCGTGCTCATGACGATCTTTTTCCGAGGCCAGCAGGCGGTTGCCCGCTTCACGATCCAGCATATCGTCCGGCTGACGGCGCGCGGAGCCCGCCAGCGGCAGCGAATGGAACATCGCCCCCTCTTTACGCAGCAGCAGTTCCGGGCTCGCGCCAAGCAGTACGCCGCCGTCCGGTAGCGGGACGTGGAAGTTAAAGCTCGCCGGGTTTTGCGCCACCAGACGCTCCAGCAGCGCGCCGCTGTCGAGGGCCTGCTCGGCTTCAATATCAATCAGGCGGGAAAGCACCACTTTGTTGACCTGAGGCGTGGCGGTCAGTTGTGCCGCACGCGCCACCATATCGAGGAACACCGGGCTTTCAGGGATCTCCTGGCGCGCCACTACGCTCAGCGGTTCACGCGAAGCATGATAGCGAGAGGAGTGTTGTTTTGCGGTGCGTACAAACGCCTCGCAGCGTTCAGGAATAAACAGTGCGGAAGGCTGCGTGGTATCGAACGGGATGGCACCCACCATCACCGGATTGGCAATCCCGGCGGCTTTTGCCCCAGCAAATGCCGAGGCTAAACCCTGCTGGAACGCGCTATCTGGCGCATCGCCGCCTTCAGCCGGGCAGGTAAAGCGCTGGAAGCAGCCTGAGGTGGTAAAACTGCGGTACGGCGACATAAAGAAAAAGTTATCAGCCGAGACAGCAGCCTGATGGTGTTGTTCTTGTTCATCCGCAGCAAGTGACGTTTCCATATCATCCTCCAAAACGATAAAGATATTACGAATAATTATCATTTATATTTTGGTTGAGTAACCTAAAAGTTAACGCCCCGTATGTCAACAGCGTGAAGCAGCATCTTGTGCTTAATACTCACCTCGTACCCCTGATATTGCCCTTCCCGGTAACGGCAAGAGGACTTGCATCTATCGTCGACAATAGTTGAAAATGAGAAGCATTAACCAACAACCATCAGGACGTTTACCCGTGAACTTCTCCGCTTTATGGCGCACCGTGGCGCTCATCGCCGGTTTCAGTGTTTTAGGAATATCCTCAACTCAGGCCGCCGAGTGGCCGCGTCAGATTACCGATAGCCGCGGCGTGCATACGCTGGAACAGAAGCCGACGCGCATTGTTTCCACCAGCGTGACCCTGACCGGTTCCCTGCTGGCGATTGACGCGCCGGTGATTGCCAGCGGCGCCACCACGCCGAATAACCGCGTAGCGGATGACCAGGGCTTCCTGCGTCAATGGGGCGATGTGGCGAAAGCGCGCAAGGTCTCCCGTCTCTATATCGGTGAACCGAGCGCCGAAGCCGTGGCCGCGCAGATGCCAGACCTGATTCTTATCAGCGCCACCGGCGGCGACTCCGCGCTGGCGCTCTACGATCAGCTCTCCACCATCGCCCCGACGCTTATCGTCAACTACGACGATAAAAGCTGGCAGGCGTTACTGACCGAGCTCGGCACCATGACCGGGCAGGAAAAACAGGCCGCCGCGCGTATTGCCGAGTTTGATAAGCAGTTGGCAACGGTGAAACAGCAGATGAAATTACCGCCGCAGCCGGTAAGCGCGCTGGTTTATACCGTCGCCGCGCATAGCGCCAACCTATGGACCAGCGAGTCAGCCCAGGGGCAATTCCTCTCCCAGCTCGGCTTTACGCTCGCCACCCTGCCGGAAGGCCTGCACGCCAGCCAAAGCCAGGGGAAACGTCATGACATCATCCAGCTTGGCGGTGAAAATCTGGCAACCGGTCTGAACGGCAACAGCCTGTTCCTGTTCGCCGGTGACCAGAAAGACGTGGACGCGATTTACGCCAACCCACTGCTGGCGCACCTGCCAGCGGTGAAAGAGAAACGCGTTTATGCGTTGGGCACCGAGACGTTCCGCCTCGATTATTACAGCGCGACGCGGGTGTTAGCGCGGCTGTCGGCGTTGTTTGGTTAAGCACCGAGCCCGGTCCCGGCGACGCTTCGCCTGGCCGGGCTACTGAAACGTGTAGCCCGGACGAGGCGGTTACGCCGACTCCGGGATCTCGCGCCGGAACCGCCGCAGCTCGCCCAACACCAACAGCAAAATCCCGCCAACAATCGCCAGCCCCCAGCCGCTCACGCTTGCCGAGGCTACCGGCGTCAGCATCGCCCCCAGCCCGCCGAGCAGCGCCGCGCCGATGGCATCGCCGGTCACGTTCTGCGCCGTCCACAGCCCGTTAATACGCCCGAGCATCGCTTCCGGCGTCTGGGTCTGAATCAACGTGTATTGCAGCAGCGAACTGATGGCGCTCAGCCAGCCAAACAGCGCCAGACACACCATCCCCAGCGCCCAGTGCGGCATCATGGCAAACAGCCCAATCGCCACAAACGCGCCGACCGTCGCCAGCAGCATGACCCAGCCCGGACGCTCGCTCTGCGCCAATCGTCCGCTGGTGAGCGCACCGAAGGCAGCCCCAAGCGGAATTGCCGCATACAGCAGGCCAATCGATGCCGCCGACATCTGCCAGCCCTGCGCCAGCGCGGGGTAAAGTACGCGAACGGCGCTGGCCATCGTCACCAGCCCACCCAGTAGCGCAATGCCGCCAATCAGCGGGCTGCCGAGCAGAAAGTGAAAACCGGCCACCAATGAAGTGAACGGATGTTCGCGCGGCTGCGGCGGCGGTGGCAGTTGCGGTAAACGCAGTAGCGTTAACGTGGTAATAAAGGTGCCCAACGCCGCCAGCAGGTAGTTCCAGGAGACCCCGCCTGAGGCCAGCAGCAGGCCGCCGACCATCGGCGAAATCACCGAGCCCAGGCGCACCGTCAGCATGGTGATCGCTCCCGCCTGCATCAGGTTTTCACGCCCTACCAGCGCAGGCGTTGCCGCCAGCAGCGCCGTCACGCCGAGCGAAGCAAAGAAACCATCCCATAACCCCAGCAGATAAATCGCCACCAGCGACGGCTCCGGCAGCATCGCGTTCAGCCACAGGCCGATAAACCCTACGCCGCAGGTACCGCGCGCCAGCAGAATCAGCTTGCGGCGCTCGTAGCGGTCGGCCAGCACGCCGCCGACCATCAGCCCGACGAACATCGCCCCGCCGGTCAGCGTGACCGAAAGTCCCACCAGCCAGGTGGAGTGGGTCATCATCTGGATTTGAACGGGTACCGCAACGCCGAGCAGGCCAAGCGAGAGGATAGAGATAAAGCGAGCGATAAAGACGGCGCGAAAGGCCGGATGCGTTTTTAGCAGGCTCAGATTCAGCAGCCAGGATTGTCGATTCATTACAAAACCTTGAACGTTTTTTCTTACCCTTTCCGAGGGCGCTCATGCTAACATAAGCGAATAAGATAGATAACGATAATTAATATCATTATCAAATCAGGGATGTCGCCATGTCGTTTTCCACCCCGGTGCTGCGCGCCCTTGCGCTGCCTGGATTGTTGATACTGCTGTTTCTCGCCGCCACGCTCAGTTTATTGATTGGTGCTAAACCGCTCCCGGTTCACGTCGTCGTCGACGCGCTCAGCGGCACCTGCCAGAGCGCCGACTGCATCATCGTGCTTGATGCCCGACTGCCGCGAACGCTGGCCGGTCTGCTCGCCGGTGGTGCCCTGGGGCTTGCCGGCGCGCTGATGCAAACCCTCACCCGAAACCCGCTCGCCGACCCCGGTATTCTGGGCGTCAACGCCGGAGCCAGCTTTGCTATCGTGTTGGGTGCGGCGCTGCTCGGCATTACCTCACCGCAGGAACAGCTAGCGATGGCCTTTTGCGGCGCGCTGGTCGCCTCATTAATTGTCGCCTTTACCGGCAGCCAGGGCGGCGGCCAGCTAAGCCCGGTGCGCCTGACGCTGGCGGGCGTGGCGCTCGCCGCCGTACTGGAAGGTTTCTCCAGCGGTATCGCCTTGCTCAACCAGGATGTCTACGATCAGCTGCGCTTCTGGCAGGCCGGCTCACTGGATATTCGCACCCTGCAAACGCTAAAAACGGTGCTGACCCCGGTGCTGGTTGCCGGTGCCGTCGCGCTAATGATGAGCCGCTCGCTCAATAGTCTGAGCCTCGGAGCCGACACCGCGACCGCGCTCGGCAGTAAAGTCGCGCGTACGCAAATCATGGGTCTGCTGGTGATCACCATCCTGTGCGCCAGCGCGACTTCGGTGGTGGGCCCAATCGCCTTTATTGGCCTGATGATGCCGCATATTTCCCGCTGGCTGGTCGGTTCGGATCACCGCTGGTCGCTCCCGGTTACCCTACTTGCCACCCCTTCGTTGCTGCTGTTTGCCGATATTATTGGCCGCCTGCTGGTGCCCGGCGAACTGCGCGTATCGGTGGTCAGCGCCTTTATCGGCGCGCCGGTGCTGATTTTCCTCGTTCGTCGTAAATCGAACGGAGGTGGCCGATGAACGCCCCTTCTCGTCGTCTGGTGGCAAGCTGTCTGCTGCTGGTTGCCGCGTGCATGCTGCTCACGCTGCTGAGCCTGCGCAGCGGCGCGGTCACGCTGGAATTTTCACAAATCTTCGCCGCGCTGTTCGGTGATGCGCCGCGCGCCATCACGCTGGTTGTCACCGAGTGGCGTCTTCCCCGCGTGCTGATGGCGTTATTGATTGGCGCGGCGCTCGGCGTCAGCGGTGCCATTTTCCAGTCGCTGATGCGCAACCCGCTGGGCAGCCCGGACGTAATGGGCTTTAACACCGGGGCATGGAGCGGCGTTCTGGTGGCGCTGGTCTTCTTCGGCCAGAACCTCACCACCATCACCCTCGCCGCCATGGCGGGCGGTATCGCTACCTCGCTTATCGTCTGGGCGCTGGCGTGGCGCGACGGTATCGAAACCTTCCGGCTGATTATTATCGGCATCGGCATCCGCGCGATGCTGATGGCCTTCAATACCTGGCTGCTGCTGCGCGCGTCGCTTGAAACCGCCGTCTCCGCCGGGCTGTGGTTTGCCGGTTCACTCAACGGCATGACGTGGGCCAAAATCTGGCCCGCCGCACCGATGATGGTGGTTGCCCTCGCCTGTTCGGCGCTCTTAGTGCGCCGCCTGCGTCTGTTAGAAATGGGCGACGACAGCGCCTGTGCGCTGGGGGTTCGCGTTGAGTACTCCCGCCTGCTGCTGATGCTGGTCGCCGTGGTGCTAACCGCCGCCGCGACCGCGCTCGCTGGGCCCATTTCCTTTATTGCACTGGTCGCCCCCCATATCGCCCGCCGCTTGAGCGGCACCGCGCGCTGGGGGTTAACTCAGGCAGCGCTCTGCGGCGCGCTGCTGCTGGCTGCCGCCGATTACTGCGCCCAGCAGCTGTTCTTGCCTTACCAGCTTCAGGTGGGCGTGGTCACCGTTAGCCTTGGCGGTATCTACCTCATCGTGCTGCTTATTCAGGAGTCTCGTAAAAAATGACCGACACCGTCGCTCGCCTGCGCGGCGAAGCGTTAACCCTCGCCTACGGTAAAAAAACCATCGCCGAGTCGCTGAACGTCACCATCCCTGACGGTCATTTCACCGCCATTATCGGCCCCAATGGCTGCGGGAAATCAACCCTGCTGCGCACGCTCAGCCGCCTGATGACGCCGGTTCACGGCCACGTGTATCTCGATGGCGAAGAGATTCAGCGCTACGCCAGCAAAGAGGTAGCGCGTCGCATCGGCCTGCTGGCGCAAAACGCCACGACGCCGGGTGATATTTCGGTGCAGGAGCTGGTTGCCCGTGGGCGCTACCCGCACCAGCCGCTGTTTACCCGCTGGCGGCAAGAAGATGAGGACGCGGTACAGCGGGCGATGCAGGCCACCGGTATCATGAATCTGGCGAGCCAGAGTGTCGATACGCTCTCCGGCGGCCAACGTCAGCGCGCGTGGATAGCCATGGTGCTGGCGCAGGACACGTCGATTATGCTGCTCGACGAGCCAACGACCTGGCTTGATATCAGCCATCAGATTGACCTGCTGGAGCTATTAAGCGAGCTGAACCACGAGCGCGGCTATACGCTGGCGGCGGTGCTGCACGATTTAAACCAGGCGTGCCGTTACGCGACGCACCTGATTGCGCTCCGAGATGGGAAGATTGTGGCGGAAGGCGCGCCGAAAGAGATTGTCACACCGGCGCTGATTGAGGCGATTTACGGCCTGCGCTGCGTGATTATTGACGACCCTGTGGCGAATACGCCGCTGGTGGTGCCGCTCGGACGGAGGTAAGTTACCCCGGGGTCGCTGACGCTCGCCCGGCTACATAAGCATTGTAGCCCGGGCGAACGTCAGTGACCCCGGGAAGCACTGAACCTACCCCAATATCTCCCGAATCACCGGCCCAATCGCCTCAAACGCCGCAGGCGTAATGATGTCGACGTGCGCACAATCCTGACTATAAACCTCCAGCTCACCCACCCACGGCCCCCAGGCCGTCTGCGGATCCGCCTGACGGGTTTTCTCGGCAACGAACAGCGTCGCTTTACCGTCAAACGTCGCGCTGTGCGCGGTGGTCAGCAGGCGCACGGCGTCGGCGTAGTTGCCTTCAATTGCACTGAACAATTCGCTCGAGCCTTGCCCCTGCTGGGCGGCGAGAAACGCTTCACGTTCGCGGTCAATCTCCGCCAATACCGCAGGATCAAGACCGTTAGCCTCTTTTTCTGCCCAATTTTGCGTTTCCGGCGGCCAGGTATCGAGTAGCCCAAGGAACGCCACCGTTTCGCCGCGCTGACGTAAACGGGCGGCAATGCCCTGCGCCAGCGTACCGCCAAGCGAGTAGCCAAGCAGGTAATACGGCCCGTGCGGCTGCTGGGCGAGCAAGGTTGCCAGATGATGCTCGCACACCTCGTCCAGCGTCGCAGCGGTTTGCATCGGCCCTTCCGGGCGCGGCGACTGAATGCCGGTAATTGACCATCGCGGCGACAGATAGCGCGACAGCACGCTGAACTGCCAGGCAAAACCGGATGCCGGATGGAAGCAGAACAGCGTCGGTCCATCGCCGGTGCGCAGCGGCAGCAACGGCTCATAGCCCAGACGCTGCGCCTGTTCGTCGTCGCTGTTGTACAGCAGCGCGCTCAATTGGCCAACCGTTGATGACACCATCACCTGCCCCGGCGTCACCTTGCGCCCGGTTTGCTGACTCAGCGTTGCAGCAAGGCGCATGGCGAGCAGCGAGTGGCCGCCAAGCGCGAAGAAGTCAGCGTCGATGTCCTGAATGTCGCAGCCGAGCAACTGGCTGAACGCCGCGGCAACCTGCACCTCGGTTGCCGTTTGCGGCGCGCGGCCGCTGGTTTTCTGCGTCAGCGACGGTAACGGCAGCGCTTTACGATCCAGCTTGCCGTTGGCGCTCAGCGGCAGCGCGCTCAGCTGTAACAGCACCACCGGCACCATATGCGGCGGTAGCTGTTGGCGAAGCTGCGCCAGCAGGGCTTCGGTATCGAGCGGCAGGCCGGAAACCGACACCACATAACCTACCAATTGGCGCGCATCGCCGCCGGTGGCAGCCGCCTGATTGATAACACAAGCATGCGTCACAGCCTGTTCCACGTCCGGCAGGCTCTGCATCACCCGGTCGATTTCACCCAGCTCGATGCGCTGACCGCGAATTTTGAGCTGATCGTCGCTGCGACCGAGGTATTCCACCGCGCCGTTATTCAGCCAGCGCGCTACGTCGCCGGTACGGTACATCCGTTCACCGGGGGCAAACGGGTCGGCAATAAAGCGGCTGGCGGTCAGATCCGGCCTTCCCAGATACCCCTGCGCCAGTTGAATACCCGTAAGGTAGAGATCGCCCGCCACGCCAAACGGCACCGGGCGCATCATGGCGTCGAGGATACGCAAGCCGGTATTCCATACCGGGAAACCAATCGGCACGCTGTTGCCCGACACCGCCGCCAGCGCTTCACCGTAGGCCGGGTACCAGCTCACGTCCACCGCCGCTTCCGTTGGCCCATAGAGGTTGTGCAGCGGTACGTGGGTCAGAACTTCCCACTCGCGGCATAGTGCAGTCGGCAGCGCTTCACCGCTGCAGAACACCCGCTGTAGCGAGCAGCAGCTGTCCACCGTTTCCGGCGTCAGCGAGGCCACAAATGCCGCCAGCATCGACGGCACGAAGTGGGTCGTGGTCACGCCGTAGTCGGCGAAGAATCGCTGCATCGCCAGCGGGTCGCGGTGCGCTTCCGGCTCGGCCATCACCAGTCTCGCGCCGGTGATAAACGGCCACCAGAATTCCCACACCGACACATCAAAACTGCATGGTGTTTTTTGCGCCACCACATCATCGGCGGTCAGCGGATAGTGGTCTTGCATCCACAGCAGGCGGTTAACGATAGCTTCATGGCCGACCATCACCCCTTTCGGACGGCCGGTCGACCCCGAGGTAAAGATGATATAGGCCGTCTGTTCCGGCGTCGCGAGCGCGAGCGGCCGATCGTCTCCTGCCGCCAGCGGTGCGTTCAGGCACAGACTGTCGATATTCGGGAAACGGTGCAGCTGGTCTGGGGCGGTTATCAGCAAGGTTGGACGCGCGTCTTCCAGCATCATTTGCAGACGGTCGTCCGGGTAGCCGGTATCCAGCGGTAGCCATGCCGCCCCCGCCTCAACAATAGCGTGCAGCGCCAGCGTCAGGAATACCGAGCGAGGTAGCGCCACGGCGACGCTATCGCCAGGTTTGACGCCGCGCTCGCGCAGGACGTTTGCCAGTGCGATCGCCTGCTGGCGCATCTCGCGGTAGGTAAAGCGATAGTTGGCATCCACCAGCGCCACGGCATCCGGCGTTTTCGCAGCTTGCTCGGCTACCAGTGAACTGAGCGTAGCACGCGGCAGGGATTTTTCGGTGGCGTTGATCTGTGCCAGACGCTGATATTCATCCTCCGACAGCAATTCCGCATCGGCACACATTAGCGCTGGATTATCGGCAAACTGCTGCAAAAGCGCCGTTAAACGGGCGATATGCTGCTGCAACGTCGCTTCATCATAGCGCTGCTGGTTGGCCAGTATTTCCAGCGACAGTCCACCGTCTTCGTCCGGAAACAGCGCCAGCTCAAGGTCATTAACCGGACCGGTCGCCAGCGTATGGGTTATTGCGCTAACGTCGGCGAAACCGAGGCGATAATCAAACATTTTGACGTTAAATACCGGACCAAATAGTGCTTCATCGCCCGCGGCTTTTCCGGCATCGCGCACAATCTGCTCCGCATCATAGCGTTGATGGCGGCGCATCTTTTTCAACTGCCCGGAAAGGCGAGTTGCCAGCTCCGGCAACGTTTCCTGGCCGTTCAGCGTCACGCCAAGCGGCAGTACGTTAAGCACCGGGCCGGTGGCGGTCAGCGCGACCGAGCCCATGCGGCGCATAAAGATAAACCCGGCAGCGTAATCGCTGCGCCCGCATAGACGGCCCAGCCAGAGTGCGACCAGCGCCAGCGCCAGATCGGCAGGCTGGCACTGTGGAGCGGAAGCGGCCAGGCGAGTAAATGCTCGGCGGTCGGCGGTGAGCTTCAGCCGCCAGATAGCGGTGCTTTGCGCGCGGCCCGGCAGCGGCGCAGAGGAGAGCGAGGCCGGAGACGGCAAGGCTTTACGCTGTTCGGCCCAGAAGGCTTTATCCCGCTGGAACGCCTCGCAGTCCCGATAGCGCTGATACTCTTCCACCACATCGGCAAACGGCGTGAACGCCGGTTCCGGCAGCGTATCGCCTGTGACCAGCGCCTGGTAAATCAGGCTTATCTGGCGGGTAATCGCCGGGAAGCTGAAGCCGTCCACCAGCAGATGATGGTAACGCTGATACCAGAACCACTGATTATCGCCAACGCGGAAAAGCTGGTGGCAATAGAGCGGATTGCCGCTGTCGACGCGGCTATTTTGCGCGAGGTCGCGCTGCATCATGGCCAGCGCCGCCTGCTGCGGGTCAGACTCTCCGCGCAGGTCGTGGCACGCCGGTTCGGCAATCGCCATACTCTCATCCAGCCACTGCCAGACTTCACCGTTGTCTTCGCTAAAGCGCATACGCAGCGTGTCGGCCTGACTCAGGCCCATCACGATAGCGCGCGCCAGCTGGTCGCCGTCAATCTTCCCGTTCAGCTCAACGTAGTGCGCCACGCTCCAGGCGTTAGGCAACGTCGACAGGGCTTCCGCCATCCAGATCCCCGGCTGAGCGGCAATGAGCGGTAAACGCGGGCTCATGAGCGGCCTCCGGTGATGGAGAAATGGTCAGGATAAAGCGTCGTCCAGTTATGGGTGAGCCAGGCGTTGCACGCCTCAAGCGGCTGCGGCTCGCACACCACCGTCCAGCCCGCAGGCAGTGAACACTGCTGGGGCCAGAGGCTGAACTGCTGTTGAGGATTTTGCAGAAGGTAAAACTGCCCTTGCGCCACGTCGAAGGGGTTACTGACTTGCATACCAAACTCCTGTCGTTAATCGCGCGTTGCCGCCTGGGGGTTCCAGAGCGTCATCAGCCCGGCGGTCAGCCCGCCGCGCCAGCAAAGCGCATCATGTCCGCCGTCAACCTGACGCCAGAAAATCGGCTGCTGTGTGTGTTGCAGTTGCGCCAAAAGTGCCTGATTGGCGCGAAAAATAATCGGCTCGCGGATACCCGCTTCCAGCACGATGCGCAGCCCTTGCGGTTTAAGTTCCCCACGTTCGAGCTGCTCTTGTATTTCGCCACGCTGGCGACCACCGCGATGCGGCCACCAGTACGACCCCGACTGACTGAGTATGCAGCCAAAGCGTTCCGGCCAGTGCAATCCGGCGTAAAGCGCAGAGAGGCCGCCGAAGCTCTGCCCGGCCACCACCGTCCGTTCAGCGCGCTCGCTGAACGGCGCAAGCGTCTGCACCTGCGGCAGCAATTCCTGCTGTACCGCCAGCCAGAAGTCCGGGTTGCAGGGCAGCTCAACGCTGCGGTGCGCGTTATCAATCACGTCAATCAGCAGATAGACCGCGGCAGGCAGCTTTTTCGCTTCGGTGAGCGAAGTCAGCGCTGGCCACACCGGCATGCTTTCGGCCCAGAACTGGCCGTCGAGCAGCACCGCTAAAGGTCGATCGGTTTCGTTCACCGCTCCGGTGGTGAAGATCCACACCCGGCGCTGATTGCCCAATCGTTCGCTGCGCCAGGTAATGCACTGCGGTTCTCGCCAGGTGGACGCTGGCGTTGACCACCCCGGCTGTTCCGGAGCCTGCGGCATCTCGAGCGCCGAAACCGCATGACCGCGCCCGCCCTTCCAGCTTTGTGGATTCAGCGGATCAGCAATGGCCCGCGGCAGCAGCTTGCGCCAGCCTTCGCGCAGCTTCTGCCGGTCCGGCTCGGCGGCGGTAAAAATGTCAGGGGAGAAATCATCGTCGCGCTCGCTGGGAGCGAAGCAGTAGCTCCCGCGCCAGGTAGGCGGCAACGTGGTCGTCCAGTGCCAGACGTCGGTATCGGGAATACGTTCAAGAGTCTGCGGGGCAGAGTTGTGGTGGTGATCGGTGACGCCGGTGATGTAAATCCATACCCGGCGAATGGGCGATGAATCCTCGCTGCCTGCGGGGTCACGCCACCAAAATGTGACACGATAATCTTCACCAACACGTTCATATTGTGGACCTTTTATCGCATCCCACCACGCGTCACTTCCTGTTGTTAACATTCCCACCACGTTAACCCTATGTTTATTGTGGAATTTATTGTTACATATGAAAATTTATTGATAATATTATTGATAACTATTTGCATTTGCAATAGCGTATTGCCGCGCACTTTCACATGCTTCTGGCATACAACCTTGCCGCGTCTCCCCTTTTGGGAACGGATCACGACGGGACGTTGGCGACGAAAAGCAGGACACACAATGAATAATAAAATCAAATCCCTGGCCTTCCTGGTCAACCTGGGTATTTATGGCGTTGCATCTCCGGCTTTTGCCGCCGAGACGACCAGCAATAAAGACGTGGACGGTGAAACCATGGTCGTTACCGCTGCCGAGCAGAACCTGCAGGCACCGGGCGTCTCCACCATCACCGCCGATGAAATTCGCAAGCGCCCACCGGCTCGCGACGTTTCTGAAATCATCCGTACCATGCCGGGCGTTAACCTCACCGGTAACTCCACCAGCGGCCAGCGCGGTAACAACCGCCAGATCGATATTCGCGGTATGGGCCCGGAAAACACCCTGATTCTAATCGACGGCAAGCCGGTCACCAGCCGTAACTCTGTACGTCAGGGCTGGCGTGGCGAACGTGATACCCGCGGTGATACCGGCTGGGTGCCGCCAGAAATGATTGAACGTATTGAAGTCCTGCGTGGCCCAGCGGCTGCCCGTTACGGTAACGGCGCGGCGGGCGGCGTGGTGAACATCATCACCAAGAAAAGCAGCAACGAGTGGCACGGCTCCTGGAACACCTATTTCAACGCCCCAGAGCACAAAGAAGAAGGCTCCACCAAGCGTACCAACTTCAGCCTGACCGGCCCGTTGGGCGATGCGTTCAGCTTCCGCCTCTTCGGCAACCTGGATAAAACCCAGGCCGATGCCTGGGACATCAACGATGGCCACCAGTCAACGCGTACCGGTGCTTACGCGGATACCATGCCAGCCGGTCGTGAAGGGGTTGAAAACAAAGATATCAACGGCCAGCTCCGTTGGGACTTTGCCCCAATGCAGTCGCTTGAGTTTGAAGCGGGCTACAGCCGCCAGGGTAACCTGTACGCAGGCGACACCCAGAACACCAACAACGACAACGCCAGCAACGGCCTGGTGAAAAAATACTACGGTAAAGAGACCAACCGTATGTATCGCCAGAACTATGCGCTGACCTGGAACGGCGGCTGGGATAACGGCATCACCACCAGCAACTGGGCACAGTACGAACACACCCGTAACTCTCGTTTGGGCGAAGGCTTGGCCGGTGGGCTGGAAGGATTGTTCAACAGCAACCTGTTTAACGATACCGATCTGAACGACGTGACGCTGCACAGCGAAATCAGCATTCCGTTCGATTTTGTGGTGAATCAGAACCTGACGCTGGGTACCGAATGGAACCAGCAGAAGATGAAGGACTCCAGTTCCAATACTCAGACCTTTATGGGCGGTAATATTCCAGGTTACAGCAGCACCAACCGTAGCCCGTATTCTCAGGCTGAGATCTTCTCGCTGTTCGCTGAGAACAACATGGAAGTAACTGACAGCACCATGCTCACACCGGCGCTGCGCTTCGATCATCACAGCGTTGTGGGCGATAACTGGAGCCCATCACTAAACCTGTCGCAGGGCTTAGGCGATGACTTCACGCTGAAAATGGGTATTGCCCGCGCCTATAAAGCACCAAGCCTGTACCAGCTCAACCCGAACTACATCCTGTACAGCAAAGGTCAGGGATGTTACGCCACTGGCGCAGCTACCGGTATCGGCTGTTACATGATGGGTAACGATGACCTGAAGGCCGAGACCAGCATCAACAAAGAAATTGGTCTGGAGTTCAAACGTGACGGCTGGCTGGCGGGCGTGACCTGGTTCCGTAACGATTATCGCAACAAGATTGAAGCGGGTACCACTCCGTTGAGCCGCACCTCCATTACCAGCGGCAAGACCACTACTTACACCGACATCTACCAATGGGAAAACATCCCAAAAGCGGTGGTTGAAGGGCTGGAAGGGACACTGAACGTTCCAGTAAGTGAGACGGTGAGCTGGACCAACAACATCACCTACATGCTACAAAGTAAAAACAAAGAGACCGGCGAGCGCCTGTCTATTATTCCTGAGTACACGCTGAATTCTACCCTGAGCTGGCAGGTTCGTCAGGATGTGTCGCTGCAGTCTACCTTTACCTGGTACGGAAAACAGCAGCCGAAGAAATATGACTACCAGGGCAAACCGGTTAGCGGCACCTCCGCCGCTGAAATCAGCCCGTACAGCATCGTCGGCCTGAGCGCAACCTGGGACGTCAACAAAAACGTCAGCCTGACCGGCGGCGTGGACAACGTCTTCGACAAACGCCTGTGGCGTGAAGGTAACGCCCAGACCGTGAGCGACACCAAAACCGGTGCCTATATGGCCGGTGCGGGTGCCTACACCTACAACGAACCGGGTCGTACCTGGTACATGAGCATCAATACGCACTTCTGATAATCTGTGCCTACCCTCTCCCTACCGGGGGAGGGTTTTTCAGGAGCTTTATGTTTACCAACCACACCACCTTCAACGCTATTCACCGTATCGACTTCCAGCCTGAGACCTTCACACCACAGGACTTACTGTGGCTGCCACACCACGCCTTGCTAGAACGCTCCGGTAAAAAACGCCAAACAGAACATCTGGCGGGGCGCATTGCCGCCGTTTATGCGCTGCGTACCGTTGGCGAGAAATCTGTACCAGGCATAGGGGAAAATCGCGCGCCGCTTTGGCCAATAGGGCTATATGGCAGCATCAGCCACTGCGGGCAAACAGCGATTGCTATCGTCTCGCATCGTCCGGTAGGGATCGATATTGAAGAAGTGATGAACGTTTCGCTTGCCGAATCCCTCGCAGAGCAGGTAGCGAGTGGCGCTGAGCTAACAAACCTGCGTGCGGCCCCTATCCCCTTCCCACTGGCGCTGACGCTGGCTTTTTCGGCAAAAGAGAGCCTGTACAAAGCGCTTTCAGCTCGCTACCCCCAGTTGCTCCATTTCCATGATGCCGTGGTGACCCATATTGATGCCCAAAATATCACGCTGCACATCCCTACCATTAACCTCACCGCCATCATTGTGTGGTACACCGTTGACCACCAACGCATCGTCACGCTGTATCAACAGCCATAAATATGATCAGACATCGAAAATACCGAATCAACTACCAGCCATAACCTTATTGATAAAATAAAAAATCAAAAACTGCGTCTTTAGTCAGATTTATCCACCATAAAAATAGTGTTCCTCACGGCAATTCCCCCTATCATTCCACTGAAACATTCATACAAACAATGAAACAATTGTCTGAATTAAGGAACCGAATGAATACCCAAACACGGACACGGAATGAAGTGGGTGAAAGCCGCCTGATGACGGGCTTTCTTAACGCGATTGAAAAAGCAGGGAACCGGTTACCTGAACCGGCGATGATCTTTTTCTACTTTTTATTGATTGTGATGGGCCTGTCGGCGGTGCTGTCGATGATGACCTTCGACGTTATCAACCCGATGACGCAGGAAGCGGTGAAGGTGAATAACCTGCTCTCTCCTGAAGCGCTGACCAATACGCTCACCAATATGGTCACCACCTTTACCGGCTTTGCGCCGCTGGGGATCGTGCTGGTGGCGATGCTCGGCGTGGGCGTTGCAGAAAGCTCCGGCTTTATCAACGTGGCGCTGAAAAAGATGCTGCGCGTAACGCCGAAAAAACTGCTGACGCCAATGCTGATTTTTGTGGCGATGTTCAGCCACGTGGCGGCAGATGCGGGCTACGTGCTGGTCATTCCGCTGGGGGCAATTATCTTTATGTCCGCTGGCCGTCACCCGCTGGTAGGGATTGCCGCCGCGTTCTCCGGCGTCTCCGGTGGTTTTGCCGCCAACATGGTTCCGACCGGTAACGATGCGCTGCTGCAAGGCTTTACTCAGGCCGCCGCCCAACTGCTGGACAGCACCTACACCGTTAACACCCTGTGCAACCTGTTCTTCGGTATTGTCTCTTCTATCGTGATTACGCTGGTCGGCTGGTGGGTCACCGAGCGTATCGTTGAGCCGCGCGTCAGCAAAATGGCCATCGACGGCGATTTTAAACACGATGAAGATATGTCTAACGTCACGCCGCAGGAGAGCCGCGCTTTCCGCCGCGCGTCGCTGGTGATGCTGTTAGGTCTGTCGGCGCTGGCCGCTGCGGCCTGGCCGGAAGGTTCGATGCTGCGCGGCACCGACGGTTCACTCACCTCGTATAGCGCGCCGATTATGAAGTCCATCGTGCCGCTGATTTTCCTGATCTTTATTCTGCCGGGTATCGTCTACGGCTTTGTGTCCGGCACCTTTAAGTCGGGTAAAGACGTGATTGGCGCGATGAACGATTCCATGAGCAAAATGGGTTCGTACATGGTGATGGCTTTCTTCTGCGCCATGTTTATCAAAGCATTCAGCGACTCCAACATTGGTACGCTGTTCGCGCTGATGGGTGCCGACGGTCTGAAAGCGCTAGAACTGCCGGGGCAGGCAACGATTATCGGTATGATTGTGCTGACGGCGGTGGTGAACCTGCTGATTGGCTCCGCGTCGGCGAAATGGGCGCTGCTGTCACCGATTATGGTACCCATGCTGATGGCGGTGGGGATTTCCCCGGAACTGACGCAAGCGGCGTTCCGTATCGGTGACTCCTGCACCAACATCATCACCCCGCTGATGGTCTTCTTCCCGCTGATCGTTATCTACTGCCAGCGCTACGTGAAGGGTGCGGGTGTGGGCACGCTGGTCTCGATGATGATGCCATACTCTATTGCCTTCTTCATCGCCTGGAGCATTCTGTTGCTGGTGTGGTGGGGTGTGGGTATGCCGTTGGGTATCGCGGCGCCGTATACCTGGAGCCCGAGTTAACGGTCTGTTCGGTGCCATTCCCGGCGGCGCTTCGCTTGGCCGGGCTACGACGTTGGTAGCCCGGCACAAAACTACACGGCTAAATGGGCAAAATTGCCTAACACGTTGTGCAAAATCCCTACCCCTTTCTGCACCTGCTCGGCGCTGATGGTGCACGGCGGCACCACGTGAATGCGGTTTTCCACCACGAAGCTCAGCAGCCCCGCTTCGGTTAACGCGCCTTTAATCTCCGCCATATCCCCAGCCGCCAGCGGCGTTTTCTTCGCCCGGTCGCTCACCAGCTCCAGCGCCTGGAACACGCCACGCCCGCGCACTTCACCTATCAGCGGTGACGACGCGGCCAGCGCCTCCAGCCCCTGACGCAGCACGCCGTTGCCGATGTGCGCCGCGTTCTCCACGATCCCTTCGTCCTTCATCGCATCAAGAGTGGCAATAATCGCCGCCATCGCCAGCGGATGTCCGGAATAAGTCAGCCCACCGGCAAAGAAGTGATCGTCAAAATAGTGGGCGATCTTGTCGCTGATGATCACCCCACCGGCCGGAACATAGCCCGCATTCACCCCTTTGGCAAAGGTGATCAGATCCGGCACGATCCCATCCTGCTCGAAGGCAAACCAGCTACCGGTACGGCCAAACCCGGCCATCACTTCATCGAGGATCAGGATAATCCCGAATTCGTCCGCCAGCGCACGTACGCCCTTCATATAACCTTCCGGCGGCACCAGAATCCCCGCCGTGCCAGGAATCGACTCTAGCAGGATAGCGGCAATAGAAGACGGACCTTCGCACTCGATCATCCGCCGCAGGTGAGCCAGCGCACGGCTGCACTCTTCCTGTTCAGAGGTGGCGTTAAACTCCGTGCGGTAGAGGTATGGGTTAAAGAAGTGCACGTGGCCGCGCGAATATTCGTTCGGCACACGACGCCAGTCGCCGGTGGCGGCAATGGCGCTGCCGGTATTGCCGTGGTAGGAGCGGTACGCCGACAGCACTTTATCGCGCCCGGTGTAAAGACGCGCCATGCGGATGGCGTTTTCGTTGGCATCGGCCCCGGCGTTGGTGAAGAACACCTTGCTAAAGCCTTCCGGCGCCAGCCCAATAATGCGTTTTGCCGCTTCGCCGCGCGCCAGGTTGGCGGTGGCCGGGGCAATCGTCACCAGCGACTCGAGCTGATCTTTCATCGCCGCCAGCACGCGAGGGTGCTGGTAGCCGAGGTTAACGTTCACCAGTTGGCTGCTGAAATCAAGATAGGTTTTACCGTCGTAATCCCATAGCTCACACCCTTTCGCGCCGGCAATCACCAGCGGGCTCAGATTGCCCTGCATCGACCAGGAATGAAAAACATACTCTCTGTCCAGCTGGCGAACCGCTTTGTTGTTCAACTCTGTCATTCGTCGTTCCTCGCATACCGTTGGCTGTGATTCATCATGTCGTCGGCGGAAAAAAAAGTGATAGAGCCAGTGTAGTATCGGCGCTGTGACAACGGTGTCACATCGTCATACGCCGACTGGCTCTCGGCAGGCCGCGCCGCGGTTTTTATAGTGACCGGAACAACCTGCACAGGAGAGCACAATGCAAAAGCGTAACGTGGTGTTTATTACCGGGGCGACCTCCGGCTTTGGGGAAGCGGCGGCGCATGTGTTTGCGCGCGCGGGCTGGGCGTTGGTACTGAGCGGGCGTCGGCTGGCGCGTCTTCAGGCGCTACAGGCCGAGCTGGCATCGCAGGTGCCGGTGCATGTGATTGAGCTGGACGTACGGGACAGCGCGGCGGTGAGTACAGCCGTCGCCGCGCTGCCGCCAGACTTTGCCGATGTTACCGCGCTTATCAACAATGCCGGGCTGGCGCTGGCACCACAGCCGGCGCAAAAGGTCGATCTGGCCGATTGGCATACCATGATTGATACCAACGTGACCGGGTTGGTCAACGTGACGCACGCCCTGCTGCCAACGCTGATTCGCCACGGCGCAGGCGCGAGCATTATTAATATTGGGTCGATTGCAGGGCAGTGGCCCTATCCCGGCAGCCACGTTTACGGTGCCAGCAAGGCGTTTGTGAAGCAGTTCAGCTATAACCTGCGCTGCGATCTGTTAGGCACCGGCGTGCGCGTCACCGACCTTGCGCCGGGCATTGCCGAGACCGAGTTTACGCTGGTGCGCACCAAGGGCGACCAGGCGGCATCCGACGCGCTATACCGTGGCACCACGCCGCTGTCAGCGCTGGATATCGCCGAGCAGATGTTCTATATCGCGACCTTGCCGGACCATATGAATATTAACCGCGTGGAGGTGATGCCGGTGCGTCAGGCGTGGCAGCCGTTTGCGATTGATAGGGATTAGTGTGGCTTTCCCCCTCCCCTTTTCAGGGCTGCTTTACACGCAATCTCGTGGTGACAGTTATCCAATAAGTGGAGATGCATTCGGGTTGAGCACTCTGTTGCGCTCCCTTCAAGTTCCAGCCGCATAAATTGCGCGGGTGCAGGGAGCGCGCAAGGGGCGGCCAATCGCCGCCGCCCCCTGCACCCCCGGGCTCTGGCGGCAAAATCGCCGCTTCG
>NZ_CABTJS010000049.1:0-35333 GCF_902485085.1 uncultured Kluyvera sp. | reverse complement strand
GAGCCCAGCAGCTGAACTTTACCTTTGCTACCTTCGATGGTTTCGAGTTTGTAGATACCTTTACGGATACCTTCCTCGGCACCTGCTGGCATTGCCGGCATGTGGTAGTTTTCGTTCAGCGTAGTGATGTAGTAGTAAACGTTCTCTTGTTTCTCACCGTACATGCGCTCCAGACCATCGTGCATGATGACCGCCACTTCGTACGCGTAAGATGGATCGTAAGAGATACAGTTCGGGATAGTCAGAGACTGAATATGGCTGTGACCATCTTCGTGCTGCAGACCTTCACCGTTCAGCGTCGTACGACCGGAAGTACCACCTACCAGGAAGCCGCGAGCCTGCTGGTCGCCAGCCTGCCAGCACAGGTCACCGATACGCTGGAACCCGAACATGGAGTAGTAGATGTAGAACGGAATCATCGGCAGGTTGTTGGTGCTGTAAGAGGTCGCAGCCGCCAGCCAGGATGCGCCAGCACCCAGTTCGTTGATACCTTCCTGCAGAATCTGGCCTTTCTCGTCTTCTTTGTAGTATGCAACCTGCTCGCGGTCCTGCGGGGTGTACTGCTGACCGTTCGGGCTGTAGATACCAATCTGACGGAACAGACCTTCCATACCAAAGGTACGCGCTTCATCGGCGATGATCGGCACGAGGCGGTCTTTGATGGATTTGTTCTTCAGCATCACGTTCAGAGCACGTACGAACGCGATAGTGGTAGAGATCTCTTTGTTCTGCTCTTCCAGCAGCGGGCCGAAATCTTCCAGGGTCGGCAGCTCCAGCTTCTCATCGAAGTTAGGCTGACGGCTTGGCAGGTAGCCGTGCAGTTTTTCACGCTGGGCGTGCAGATAGGTGTGTTCTTCAGAACCTTCTGGGAAGGTAATGTAAGACAGTTTTTCAACCTGCTCGTCGGTAACAGGAACGTTGAAACGGTCGCGGATATAGCGCACGCCGTCCATGTTCATTTTCTTAACCTGGTGAGCGATGTTTTTACCTTCAGCGGTGTCACCCATGCCGTAACCTTTAATGGTATGGGCGAGGATTACGGTTGCTTTGCCTTTGGTTTCCTGCGCTTTTTTCAGTGCAGCGTAGACTTTCTTCGGATCGTGACCACCACGGTTCAGGGCCCAGATCTGCTCGTCAGTCCAGTCGGCAACCAGCGCTGCGGTTTCTGGATATTTACCGAAGAAGTGCTCACGTACGTAAGCGCCGTCTTTGGATTTGAAGGTCTGGTAGTCGCCGTCAACGGTTTCGTTCATCAGCTGGATCAGTTTACCGCTGGTGTCTTTACGCAGCAGCTCATCCCAACGACCGCCCCAGATAACCTTGATAACGTTCCAGCCAGCACCCGCGAAGATACCTTCCAGTTCGTTAATGATTTTGCCATTACCGGTAACCGGGCCATCAAGGCGCTGCAGGTTACAGTTGATAACGAAGACCAGGTTGTCCAGTTTTTCACGGGTCGCGATGGTGATAGCACCCTTAGATTCTGGCTCATCCATCTCGCCGTCGCCCAGGAAGGCGTAAACGGTTTGTTTGGAGGTGTCTTTCAGACCACGGTGTTCCAGATATTTCAGGAATTTAGCCTGGTAGATAGCACCGATAGGACCCAGACCCATAGATACGGTCGGGAACTGCCAGAAGGTTGGCATCAGTTTCGGGTGCGGGTAAGAAGACAGACCTTTACCGTGAACTTCCTGACGGAAGTTGTTCATCTGCTCTTCGGTCAGACGGCCTTCCAGGAACGCACGTGCGTAGACGCCCGGAGAGATGTGACCCTGGAAGTAAACCAGATCGCCGCCATCCTGCTCGTTGCGCGCACGGAAGAAGTGGTTGAAGCACACTTCGTAGAAGGTCGCAGAAGACTGGAAGGAAGCCATGTGGCCGCCCAGCTCGAGGTCTTTTTTAGACGCACGCAGCACGGTCATGATGGCGTTCCAGCGGATAGCAGAACGAATACGACGCTCCAGCTCCAGATTACCCGGGTATTCCGGTTCATCTTCAACGGCAATAGTGTTGACGTAACCGCTAGCACCTGCACCCGCAGCTACCTGAACGCCACCTTTGCGGGCTTCAGAAAGCAGTTGGTCGATAAGATACTGAGCACGCTCAACACCTTCTTCACGGATGACCGATTCGATCGCCTGTTGCCAGTCGCGAGTTTCGATCGGATCCACGTCATTGAGTAAACGTTCTGACATGGGTTATTCCTTATCTATCTAGTACGTTGATTTGTCTGGAACCTGTCCCATTGTGTTTTCGTAGGAAAGCACAATAAGACAGGTTCTGCGTTTAGTTGCCGCGCGCTAATGGCGCATTTCCACATTTCCCGGTCGAACGACTGCCGGAAAAAATATTAATCCTTTCGCTGCTGGAGACGACGTAACGAGCGCTCACGGCGGCTCTGTTCACGGCTTCTATCCAGCAAAATCTCTTCGATGAAGGCCAGGTGGCGGTGTGACGCTTCACGCGCCTGCTCGGGCTCGCCTGCCATGATCGCTTCAAAGATGCTTGTACGGTGGTCGCTGACCAGTGGGAGCATCTCCCGACGGGCATACAGCAACTCAAAGTTCTGACGAACGTTTTGCGCCAGCATAGGCTCCATACACCGTAGCAGATGCAGCAGTACTACGTTGTGGGCGGCTTCGGTGACCGCAATTTGATACTGGACGACGGCGTCAGATTCAGCGTCGAGGTCGCCCGACTGCTGAGCCCGTTCGATGGCCTGATGCAGCTCGCGAATGCGTACGCGATCTTCATCAGTGCTGCGCAGTGCCGCGTAATAAGCCGCGATACCTTCAAGCGCGTGACGGGTCTCAAGCAGATCAAATTGGGATTCAGGGTGATCGGACAGAAGCTCAACCAGCGGGTCGCTGAAGCTCTGCCATAGGCTGCTTTGAACAAAAGTCCCGCCGCCCTGGCGACGAAGCAGGAGCCCTTTGGCTTCGAGGCGCTGGATAGCCTCACGCAGCGAAGGGCGAGAAACGTCGAACTGTTTCGCCAGTTCACGTTCAGGTGGAAGTTTTTCGCCGGGGCGTAATGTCCCCTCAAGGATCAAAAACTCCAACTGCTGCTCAATCACATCGGATAGTTTTGGTTGGCGGATTTTGCTGTAGGCCATTGTTCCCTGTCTCTGCCATTAGCCCGGAGTCAATTGGTCTTACCAATTTCAAGTTCGTAGCGCTAAAGTAACAAAGTATTCACCTTATGTCCATACAGGTTTTGATTGAAATCAGTAAACCCGGCACTTTTTAACAACATTACAGAAATGATGTTTCAGAAATGTAACTTTGCACAAAAAATAACTTTACCCATAAAGAAGTACAGTTAACTAAATAAAAACAAAAATACGCAAACTGAACCGTTTCAATAAACCAATAAATGAATATTAATTCATTAAAATACAATAAATACTCATAAAGTAGTCGATGTAATACTTGCAGGCCATCGTGACAGCTGTCGGCTTTTTATCCAACCCGTCATCATCCCTTCATAAAGCAGGTGCATTCCGCCGCGCTTACCACTATTCTGCTGATGACGAAAGAGCCTTACCTCTTTTTAAGAAATGCTTTTCGTAAACATAACAATACAGAAAACGGAATTTCTTAAGTACATACGCAAACAGCGTCACAATAATAACCACACACGAGGTTTCACAATGGAAGGTCAACAGCAAGGCGCACAGCTCAAGCGCGGCCTTAAGAACCGCCATATACAGCTGATCGCTCTGGGCGGCGCTATCGGCACAGGCCTGTTTCTCGGCAGCGCCTCCGTTATCCAATCGGCGGGTCCAGGTATCATTCTGGGTTACGCTATCGCGGGCTTTATTGCTTTTATGATCATGCGCCAGCTTGGCGAAATGGTGGTTGAAGAGCCGGTCGCCGGCTCATTCAGCCACTTTGCCTATAAATACTGGGGCAATTTCGCCGGTTTCGCATCGGGCTGGAACTACTGGGTGCTGTACGTACTGGTTGCCATGGCGGAACTGACCGCCGTGGGGAAATACATCCAGTTCTGGTGGCCTGAGATCCCAACCTGGGTATCAGCGGCGGTCTTCTTTATTGCTATCAACCTCATCAACCTGAGCAATGTAAAAGTGTTCGGCGAGATGGAGTTCTGGTTCGCCATTATTAAAGTGGTTGCCGTTATCGCCATGATCCTGTTCGGCGCGTGGCTGCTGTTTAGCGGCACCGCAGGCCCGCAGGCTACCGTACGCAACCTGTGGGAACAGGGCGGCTTCCTGCCTCACGGCTGGATGGGGCTGGTGATGATGATGGCAATCATCATGTTCTCCTTCGGCGGACTTGAGCTGGTCGGCATTACCGCAGCAGAAGCGGATAACCCAGAGCAGAGCATTCCAAAAGCCACCAACCAGGTTATCTACCGTATTCTGATTTTCTATGTGGGCTCACTGGCGGTACTGCTCTCTCTGATGCCGTGGACCCGCGTCACCGCCGACGTCAGTCCGTTCGTGCTTATCTTCCATGAACTGGGTGACTCGTTCGTGGCGAATGCCCTGAACATCGTGGTGCTGACCGCAGCGCTGTCCGTGTACAACAGCTGCGTATACTGCAACAGCCGCATGCTGTTTGGCTTGGCGCAGCAGGGTAACGCCCCGAAAGCGCTGCTGAGCGTGGATAAACGTGGCGTACCGGTGAACACCATTCTGGTTTCCGCCGTTGTCACCGCGCTGTGCGTCTTGATCAACTATCTGGCGCCAGAATCTGCATTCGGCCTTCTGATGGCGCTGGTCGTCTCCGCGCTGGTCATTAACTGGGCGATGATTAGCCTGGCCCACATGAAGTTCCGTAAAGCCAAACAGCAGCAGGGCGTGACCACTCGTTTCCCGGCGCTGTTCTATCCGTTAGGGAACTGGATTTGCCTGATCTTCATGGCCGCCGTTCTGGTCATCATGGTGATGACTCCGGGTATGGCTATCTCGGTATGGCTGATTCCGGTGTGGATCATCATTCTGGGCATCGGCTTTATGTTTAAACAGAAAAGCGCCAAAACCGCAAAAGCCTGATACTCGCGGTAGCCCGGCCGAACGAAGGGACGCCGGGACGATCCCGGAGTCGCGCTATCGCACCTCGTCCGGGCGACTCTATTATGCACAGGCCTCTCCATACGGAGAGGCCTTCTTCCTTGATGTTACCTGCTTCACACTTTCCTCCGCGCAGCAATATTATCCATATCAACAACGTTATCCTGCTACGCATATATCTCTTCCGCAGCCAATAATCTTCTCCATACACCTCAAGAGAGATCTGGCGATGAACTCAAGTAAACTGTCAGTTAAAGAGAAGATTGGTTATGGCATGGGCGATGCGGGATGTAACATCATCTTCGGCGCTATCATGCTGTTCGTTAACTACTTTTATACCGATATTTTTGGTTTAGCCCCGGCGCTGGTCGGCGTGTTGTTACTGTCTATTCGCGTGATCGATGCCGTCACCGACCCAATTATGGGCGCAATGGCCGACCGTACGCGCAGTAAATACGGCCGCTTTCGTCCATGGCTGCTGTGGATAGCCTTCCCCTATGCGCTGTTCAGCGTGCTGATGTTCACCACGCCAGAATGGAGCTATAGCAGCAAAGTTATCTATGCCTTTGTCACCTATTTCCTGCTCTCGATCACCTATACCGCCATCAATATCCCTTACTGCTCGCTCGGTAGCGTTATCACCAACGACCCGAAAGAGCGCGTGGCCTGCCAATCCTACCGCTTCGTGCTGGTCGGCATTGCCACCCTGCTGCTGTCGCTGACTCTGCTGCCAATGGCCGACTGGTTCGGTGGCGCGGATAAAGCCAAAGGCTACCAGATGGCGATGACCGTGCTGGCATTCATCGGCATGTGCATGTTCCTGTTCTGCTTTGCCACCGTGCGTGAACGCGTACGCCCGGCGGTACAGACCAACGATGAACTGAAGCAAGATTTAAAAGACGTCTGGAAAAACGACCAGTGGGTTCGCATTCTGCTGCTGACGCTGTGCAACGTCTGCCCGGGCTTCATTCGCATGGCCGCAACTATGTACTACGTTACCTGGGTCATGGGTGAAAGCACCCACTTCGCCACTATCTTCATTAGCCTTGGCGTCGTGGGCATGATGATCGGCAGCATGCTGGCAAAAGTCCTGACCGACCGCTGGTGCAAACTGCAGGTCTTCTTCTGGACTAACATCGCGCTGGCAATTTTCTCCATCGCGTTCTACTTCTTCGACCCACACGCCACCATGTTGATTGTGGTGCTCTACTTCCTGCTGAACGTGCTGCACCAGATCCCCTCCCCGCTGCACTGGTCGCTGATGGCGGACGTGGACGACTACGGCGAGTGGAAAACGGGTAAACGTATTACCGGTATCAGCTTCTCCGGGAACCTGTTCTTCCTGAAAGTGGGCCTGGCCGTCGCGGGCGCAATGGTCGGCTTCCTGCTCTCCTGGTACGGTTATGATGCCGGTGCAAAAGCGCAGAGTGACACCACAATCAACGGAATTATGCTGCTGTTTACCGTTATTCCAGGCGTAGGTTATCTCATCACTGCGGGCGTTGTACGCCTGCTGAAAGTCGACCGTACGCTGATGAAACAGATTCAGGAAGATCTGGAAAAACGCCGCACTAACTATCGCGAACTGAATGAATACCAGCAAGAATTGAAAACGACCGAACACGTAAGGAAAGCCTGATGAAGAATTGGCCGAATCCCTTTATTGAGCAGCGCGCAGACCCTTTTATCCTGCGCCATCAGGGAGAGTATTACTTTATTGCCTCCGTACCGGAATACGACCGACTGGAGATTCGCCGCGCCGATAGTCTGGATGGGCTGCGAACGGCGACGCCTGTCGTTGTCTGGCGCAAACCAGAGACCGGGCCGATGAGCAACCTCATCTGGGCTCCCGAGCTGCACGCTATCAACGGCAAATGGTACATCTACTTCGCCGCGGCGCACACTCAGGCGCTTGATAAGCTGGGAATGTTCCAGCACCGCATGTTCGCGCTGGAATGTAGCGATGCCGATCCGTTAACCGGCACATGGGTAGAGAAAGGACAGGTCAAGACGCCGTTTGATACCTTCTGTCTGGATGCCACCACTTTTCAGCACCAGGGCAAACAGTGGTATCTCTGGGCGCAAAAATCACCGGACATCACCGGTAACTCCAATCTCTACCTGGCCGAGCTAGAAAACCCGTGGACCATTAAAGGCGAGCCGGTACTACTCAGTAAGCCGGAGTTTGACTGGGAGTGTCGGGGTTTTCTGGTCAACGAAGGCCCCGCCGTGCTGGTCCACGACGATCGACTCTTTATCAGCTATTCCGCCAGCGCGACCGACGAAAACTACTGCATGGGCCTGCTGTGGATTGATAAAGATGCCGACATGACGAAGCCTGCCAACTGGCATAAATCCCCGCAGCCGGTCTTCACCACCAGCTACGAGAATCGCCAGTATGGGCCGGGGCATAACAGCTTTACGCAAACCCCTCTTGGGGAAGATGTGCTGGTCTATCACGCGAGGAATTATACGGAGATTGAAGGCGACCCGCTGTACGACCCGAATCGCCATACGCGCCTGAAGACGGTGCGCTGGAAAGAAGATGGGATGCCTGACTTCGGTATTCCACCGGCAGATACCCAGTAAGTCTTTCTCGCCCGCAGTGACCTGCGGGCATTTTTTGTAGCCCGGACGAGACGTTTACGTCGACTCCGGGAAGGCACTCAACTACACCAACGTCCCATAAATCGTCAGCAGCGCCATCACTACCACCACCGCATACGACGTCTTCTTCGCCATCGACACCGCCGCCTTTGGCGTTGCCACCTTATCCACATGAGGCTCGCGCGCGAGCGAATACTGCGCCAGATGGGTCAGCACCTGATATTGCGAAGAATGGCGGTCGCCGAGCGAGGCAAACCATGCGGGAAGCGCTTTTTCACCGTGACCAACCAGCGCGTAAACCACACCCACCAGACGAACCGGAATCCAGTCCACCACGTGTAGAATGGCATCAATACCCGACTGCAAACGCTGGTGCGGCGTCTGATAACGCGCCAGCCAGGACTGCCATGAACGTAAGAATGCGTATCCAATCAGCGCCACCGGCCCCCATGAGCCGCCCACCACAAACCAGAAAAGCGGGGCCAGATAGTAGCGGTAGTTAATCCATAGCAGCGCGTTTTGCAGCTCGCGCAAGAACTCACGTTCATCGCAGCCCGCCGGTACGCCGTGGATCATCGTCAACTCACTGGCCATCGCCTCACGTGCATGGGCGTCATCACGGGATGCCGCTTTGAGATACGCGTGGTAATGCATCCGCACGCGACCCGCGCCAATACACAGCAGACCTAGCGCAATCCAGAACAATAATAATGGAACGTTAAACAGCACGCCTTCCAGCG
Source organism: uncultured Kluyvera sp. (assembly GCF_902485085.1). Taxonomy (NCBI): domain Bacteria; kingdom Pseudomonadati; phylum Pseudomonadota; class Gammaproteobacteria; order Enterobacterales; family Enterobacteriaceae; genus Kluyvera; species uncultured Kluyvera sp. The sequence goes on along the minus strand of NZ_CABTJS010000049.1, from coordinate 26,948 downwards.
CACGCTGGATAATTCCCACAATCACCATCGCAACGATGGTCATCACCAGCGTTCCTGCCATGGAATAGTGTTTCACGCGCCGGAACAGCGTCTCCAGACGGTGATCGAGCTGCCAGTGCTCGCCAAGCTTAAACAGCCGCTCCGCAAATAAAACCAGAAGCGTGGTAAACAGCGTCATGTCATCTCCTTATTCGACGGGGGTGACCAGTGCGCGAAAACGGGACCAGTCAAACGCCGGGCCGGGGTCAGTTTTACGCACGGGCGCAATATCACAGTGGCCGGTCATATTATCGGCAATCGCGGGATACTCGCGAATCAGCAACTGGGTTAACGCCGCCAGCTGCTGGTACTGTTCATCGGTATAGGCCAACGTATCGGTGCCTTCAAGCTCAATACCGATAGAAAAATCATTGCAGCGCTCGCGACCATGATAGGAAGAGACTCCAGCATGCCAGGCGCGCTTATCAAAAGGAACGTACTGCACAATTTCGCCATCACGGCGAATCAGACAGTGGGCAGAAACGCGCAAATGGGCGATTTCAGCAAAGAATGGATCGGCATCAGGGTCAATCGTGCCGGTAAACAGCGCGTCTATCCACGGGCCGCCAAACTGGCCAGGCGGCAGACTAATATTATGCACAACCAGCAATGAAGGTGCTTCATCCTCCGGGCGACCATCATGGTGTGGGGATGGCACGTGCCGAACGCCCACCAGCCAGCCCTTATCTAACTGCATTGAGGATCTCCTTATATACGGCCTTTATACTCTAAGTAATTCAAGTTGCAGCAAGGCAGCGACGCAGCGAATCCCCGGGAGCGTACATAAGTACGTGACTGGGGTGAGCGAGGAAAGCTAACGCAGCCGCAGCTTGAAGTACGACGAGTATATATGGTTATGCTAGACGGTTCAGAGTAGCATGTTTCAAACTTTCGCATCGTTACCAATTTGGAGCTTTATTATGCCGCCTCGCCGTTATAACTCAGACCATCGACGTGACGCGCTACTTGAACGTATCAACCTCGATATTCCCAACGCTGTCGCCCAAGCGCTGCGCGAAGATTTGGGAGGAGAAGTTGATGCCCATAATGATATTACCGCACAACTGCTGCCAGAAAACAGCCATTCTCACGCCGTCGTTATCACCCGTGAAGACGGTGTATTTTGCGGCAAACGCTGGGTGGAAGAGGTCTTCATTCAGCTGGCCGGCGATGACGTGACGCTCACCTGGCACGTCGCCGACGGCGACGCGGTGAAAGCCGACCAGCCGCTGTTTGAAATCGACGGTCCTTCCCGTGTTCTGCTGACCGGTGAACGCACCGCGCTGAATTTCGTGCAAACGCTCTCCGGCGTAGCCAGTGAAGTCCGCAAATATGTCGAACTGCTGGAAGGTACCCACACCCAACTGCTGGATACCCGTAAAACGCTTCCGGGCCTGCGTACCGCGCTGAAATATGCGGTGCTGTGCGGCGGCGGTGCAAATCACCGACTGGGGCTCTCCGATGCTTTCCTGATTAAGGAAAACCATATTATTGCCTCTGGTTCCGTACGTCAGGCGGTAGAAAAAGCCTTCTGGCTGCACCCGGATGTGCCGGTAGAAGTCGAAGTGGAAAGCATTCAGGAACTCACTGAAGCGCTGAAGGCCGGAGCGGATATCATCATGCTTGATAACTTTGACACCGAGCAGATGCGCGAAGCGGTGAAAATGACGCAGGGTCAGGCGCAGCTGGAGGTCTCCGGCAACGTCACCTTTGATACCATCCGCGAATTTGCCGAAACCGGCGTGGACTATATCTCCGTTGGTGCGCTGACCAAGCACGTCCGCGCCCTCGACCTCTCTATGCGTTTTCGCTAAATCCTTTCAAATGCCCTCCTCCGCGAGGGCATTTTTTCGAGTCTGATTCCAGTTCCACGCCGTTTCACTGCAACACCATCAAAAAGCGTGGAATACGCCTTCCTGTCTCTATTTTCATGCCTCGAACGCCCTTCAGGGTTCTGACACAGTAGCCCCAGGATTCAACAAGGGGCATATCATGGAAAAACAAAAGGGCTTCACGCTTATCGAACTGATGGTGGTTATCGGCATTATCGCCATTCTCAGCGCTATTGGCATACCGGCCTATCAGAACTACCTACGCAAAGCCGCACTCACCGACATGCTGCAAACCTTTGTTCCCTATCGCACGGCAGTCGAACTCTGCGCGCTCGACCACGGCGGCGTAGATAACTGCGATGCAGGTAGCAACGGCATCCCTTCCCCCACGACGACTCGCTATGTGTCGGGGATGAACATTGCCAAAGGAACGGTCTCCCTCACCGGGCAGGAAAGTCTTAACGGGCTAAGCGTCACGCTGGTTCCTGGATGGGATAACGCCAACGGCATTACCGGCTGGCAGCGAACCTGCGATATCCAGAATGACAGCGCACTTCAGCAAGCGTGTGAAGATGTCTTCCGTTTTGACGTGCAATAGCCGGAGACGCCACGATGAAGCATGAACAGTTATCAACGCTGTGCCAACGTCATCATGCTGTGCTGTTAAGTAACGACAAGGGGGAACTGAACATCGCCGTCGTCGGAGCGCCAGCGAGCGAGCTTCTGGAAGCGCTACGCTTTGCGACCCAAAAGCGGGTTGATATTGAGTGCTGGGACCAGGAACGAATGGATAAGTATCTGGAACAAAGCGCGCGAAAAGTGACTTACCCCGTACGCGAAGAAAATGACAGCGCGGTTGAACGGCTCGACCAGTTACTTAAACAAGCCCTCTCGCAGCGGGCGTCCGATATCCATTTTGAGCCAACGGAACACTATCTGCGTATTCGCTTACGCGTGGATGGCGTACTGCATGCGCTTCCAACGATACCGCTATCGCTGATGACACCGCTTATTGCACGACTGAAAGTACTTGGTCAGTTAGATATTGCCGAACGTCGCCTCCCTCAGGATGGACAATTTACGGTAGACATCGCCGGGAAGCCGCTCTCTTTTCGTATCTCAACGCTACCCTGTCGCTACGGTGAAAAAGTGGTCCTGCGTCTGCTGCACAAGGTTGAACAAGCTTTGGATCTACAGCGCCTCGGATTATCACCCGCGGCTCTGAACCAACTGCAAACCGCCCTGAATCAGCCGCAGGGTTTACTCCTGGTGACCGGGCCAACGGGCAGTGGGAAAACCGTCACCCTCTATAGCGCTTTGCAAACCCGTAACCATCCCGAGGTGAATATTTGCAGCGTGGAAGACCCTATCGAAATTCCATTAGATGGTCTCAACCAGACTCAGGTCAGCGCCAGGAGTGGGTTGACGTTCCAGAGTATCCTGCGCTCTCTCTTACGTCAGGACCCGGATATCGTCATGGTTGGCGAAATCCGCGACGGCGAAACGGCTGAGATTGCCATCAAAGCGGCGCAAACCGGGCATCTTGTGCTCTCAACATTGCATACCAACTCAACGGTAGAAACCGTTGTCCGGCTTGAACAAATGGGCGTCGCACGCTGGATGGTCTCTTCAGCGCTAATCATGGTTATCGCACAGCGGCTGGTGCGTAAGCTATGTCCCCACTGCCGTCAGAAAACGGTTGGCGAGCCAATGTTCCCCGCCTCATTGTGGCCACGTCCATTACCCCACTGGAAGACACCCGGTTGCCCGCGCTGCTACCACGGTTACCAGGGGCGGCTTGCACTGTTTGAAGTTCTGCCTGTCACGACGCCCATTCGTCAGGCCATAGCAAATGGCGGATCCCCATCAGACATCATGCAGCACGCCAGGCTTGCTGGAATGAACACACTTTTTGAAAGCGGCTGCCTGGCCGTCGAACAGGGATTAACGACCCAGGAAGAGCTCGTCCGCGTACTTGGAATACCGAAAGATGAGTGAGCAGCTCTGGTACTGGAACGGCTTAACGGCTGAAGGAGAAACCCTCAGCGGCACGCTTTGGGCCACGCATCGGCCCGCGGCCTTGATAGTCTTAGAGCGCCAACATCTCACCATCACCACGCTAAAACGCCGCACGGTCAATACTGCATTATGGCAGGCGCAGCACAGCTGCGCGGTTATCAGCCAACTGGCCACGTTATTGCAAGCAGGGCTCCCTCTTGCGGAGGGGCTGGCTTTGCTCGCCGAACAGCACCCGGCTGCGCAATGGCGCGCGCTGTTAGGTACGCTTGCCGAGCGACTCGCACAGGGCATTTCGCTATCAGAAGGTCTACAGCAGTGGCCTCAGGCATTTCCCCCACTCTATCTGGCCATGATTCGCACCGGCGAAATCACCGGTAAACTAGAGCACTGCTGCTTTGAGCTCGCCCGCCAGCAGAAAGCTGAGCTTCTGCTAAGAGCAAAAGTAAAAAAGGCCCTACGCTACCCGCTGGTTATTTTGACGTTGGCGATAGTGGTTGTCATGGCGATGGTCGGCTTTGTCCTGCCCGAATTTACCGCTATCTATCGCACTTTTAACACCCCGCTTCCCACCCTGACTCTCGCCGTCATGGCAACGGCTGGGTTTATTGAACAGTGGTTTTTACTGCTATTAGCCTTCTTACTGGTGCCTGTAGCCGTGAGCACGGCGCTGCGTCATTACCCTCCCTGGCAGTATGCTCGTCAGAAGATACTCTTATCGCTGCCGGTACTGGGCACGCTTGTACACCGACAAAGACTCAGCCAAATCTTTACCGTGCTGACGCTCACACAACGCGCCGGTATTGCTTTCCTGCAAGGGCTGGAAACCGTTGAAGAGACGCTAAGCTGCCCATGGTGGCGAAATATTGTGGTAAGTATTCATCAGGACATCACGCAAGGCAGCGCTATCTGGCAGGCCATGGCAAACAGCCACGCCTTTACACCTTTGTGCATACAGCTGGTGAGAACGGGTGAGGCTTCTGGCGCACTGGACAACATGCTGGAGAATTTGGCCCAGCACCATCATGAGCACACGCAGAATTTAGCCGAGAATTTGACCGCGCTGCTGGAGCCTGTGCTGTTGATTGTGACCGGGGTGATTATTGGAACGCTGGTCGTCGCAATGTACCTGCCCATCTTTCATCTGGGCGATGCCATCAGCGGCGGGATGGGATAACGCTGGCGCAGGGTGCGCCAGCGAGAGCGAATTACAGGCTGTTGAACACGCGGTTCTCTTGTTCCTGTACGCGGATAAAGGTCGTGCGTTTGGTCAGTTCTTTTAAGCGCGATGCCCCAACGTAGGTGCAGGCAGAGCGCAGGCCGCCAAGGATATCGCGCGCGGTGTTATCAACCGGTCCGCGCAACGGCAGCTTAACGGTTTTGCCTTCGGCCGCACGGTACTGCGCAACGCCGCCAACGTGACGCTTCATCGCGGACTCAGAGCTCATACCGTAGAACAGCATGAATTTTTCGCCGTTTTCTTCTACCACGGTACCGCCGCTCTCATCGTGACCGGCCAGCATACCGCCAAGCATGACGAAGTCTGCACCGCCGCCGAAAGCTTTCGCCACGTCGCCCGGCATGGTGCAGCCGCCGTCGCTGACGATCTGGCCGCCGAGGCCATGGGCCGCATCGGCACATTCGATAACCGCTGAAAGCTGCGGATAGCCCACGCCGGTTTTCACGCGAGTAGTACAAACGGAGCCAGGGCCGATACCCACTTTCACGATATCTGCACCGGACAGAATCAGCTCTTCACACATTTCGCCCGTCACTACGTTGCCTGCGCAGATAGTTTTGGTCGGCCAGGCTTCACGCGCTTTTGCCACGAACTGAACGAAGTGCTCGGAGTAACCATTCGCAACATCAATGCAGACGAAGTTGAGTGATGGGTGCAGTTTCAGGATCTGCTGCGTTTTTTCAAAATCGGCATCGGAAGTCCCGGTCGATACCATCACGTGACGGAGCACCTCTTCAGACTCAGCCTGAACAAACGCACTCCACTGTTCAACGCTGTAGTGCTTGTGCACGGCGGTGAGGATATCGAAAGAGGCCAGTGCTTTTGCCATTCCGAAGGTGCCTACGGAGTCCATATTCGCAGCAATGATCGGCACGCCAGACCAGCGTTGTCCTGAATGTTTAAAGGTGAATTCGCGTTCCAGTTCAACATCGGAACGGCTTTTAAGTGTAGAGCGTTTAGGGCGGATAAGAACGTCTTTGAAACCTAACTTCAGATCTTCTTCGATACGCATGTGCGAATTCCTGGGGTTAATGGCAATTAAATTGAGAGCACAACTCCAGTAATGCAATCATACGCACTAATCAGGTCTTCGCAAGACTGCGAATTTCAGTTTTTTTAAGCTACAATCCCATAAATTTACCTGGCGAATAGTACCTTGCAACATTCATGCATGTGTATATGTCCGCTTGTTTTTTAATCATTTGATTTTCATAGTAAAAACTCAGGGTTAAGCGGTATGACTTACACAGTAGCGTTAACGGGCGGCATCGGTAGCGGCAAGAGCACGGTCGCAGATGCATTTTTTCGCCTGGGTATTAACGTTATTGATGCTGATATTCTCGCCCGCCAGGTAGTCGAACCCGGTACGCCGGCGCTGTCTGCCATTGCCGAACATTTCGGCGCAACTATCCTGAACAAAGACGGCACGCTAAACCGCCGCGTACTGCGCGAACATATTTTCGCCCATCCCGCTGAAAAAGCCTGGCTTAACGCCCTATTACATCCCCTCATCCAGCAAGAAACGCAGCGCCAGCTACAGCAGGCTACCTCGCCTTATGTGCTCTGGGTTGTTCCTCTGCTGGTAGAGAATAGGCTCTATGAGCGAGCCAATCGCGTGCTGGTTGTTGATGTATCACGCGAAACCCAGCTTCTTCGAACCATGCAGCGCGACCAGGTGTCACGCGAGCATGCGGAAAATATCCTTGCTGCCCAGGCCACTCGCGAAGCGCGTCTGGCGGTAGCTGATGACGTTATTAATAACAACGGCGCACCAGATGCAATTGCATCGGATGTCGCCCGCCTTCACGCGCTCTATCTGGAGCTCGCGGCGCAGGCTGTATCACAGGAAAAATCGTAATGCACACCCACATCCTTTTTGAGCATCCCCTGAATGAAAAAATGCGTACCTGGCTGCGTATTGAATTTCTGACGGAGCAATTGAATGTCAATTTACCTATCAGGGATCACGCCAGCGCGCTGCATTTTTTTCGCAATGTAGGGGATTTACTGGATGTGTTTGAGCGCGGTGATATTCGCACCGAACTGCTCAAAGAACTGGAACGCCAGCAGAGAAAACTCAACGCCTGGAGCGACGTTGAAGGCGTAGACCAGACCCGCATTGACGCGTTACGCCAGCAGTTAAAAAACAGCAGCAGCATCCTGATGGCCGCACCGCGCGTTGGGCAATTCCTGCGTGAAGACCGCCTGATTGCGCTGGTTCGTCAGCGTCTGAGCATTCCCGGCGGCTGCTGCAGCTTCGATCTGCCTACGCTGCATATCTGGCTGCACTCAAAGCAACATCAGCGCGATGCGCAGGTTGATGCCTGGCTGGAAAGCCTGGCGCCGCTGATCCAGGCGCTGTCGCTGATCCTCGATCTGGTGCGTAATTCCGCACAGTTCCGCAAACAAACCAGCCTCAACGGTTTCTATCAGGATAACGGCGAAGATGCCGATCTGCTGCGTCTGAAGCTTGAACTTACTTCACAGCTGTATCCGCAGATCTCCGGGCACAAGAGTCGCTTTGCCATCCGCTTTATGCCGCTGGATAGCGAGCACGGCCTCGTGCCAGAGCGCCTGGATTTTGAACTGGCCTGCTGCTAAGGAGAGAAGATGTCTGACGTTACAACCGTAAACTGCCCAACCTGCAACAAACCGGTTATCTGGGGCGAACAGAGCCCGTATCGCCCGTTCTGCTCCAAGCGCTGCCAGCTGATTGATCTCGGCGAATGGGCTGCGGAAGAGAAACGCATTCCCAGCAGCGGCGACCTCTCCGAGAGCGACGACTGGAGCGAAGAGCAGCAATAACCCAAAGGTAGCCCGGCCGAGCGCAGCGACGCCGGGAACTTCCACATAGCCACCGCTAACGCCCCTCGTCCGGGCGACAAATCTTACCCTGCAATCAGCTTTTCAATTACCGGTACGTTCGCAGGCGGAAATTCATCTGCCACTAAATCCCGTTGCGCCACCCAGCGTCCCGGCTGCCCTTCTTTACCCCACGGCTCACCTTCCCAGCCGTCTACCATCCAGAACCACAGCGTGATATGACGGTCAGGGAACTGATATTCCAGCTTATCAAACTGATGCAGGGACGTGGCAGCGATACCAACCTCTTCCTGCAGCTCGCGGATCACCGCCTCCTCGGGCGTTTCACCTGCTTCAATTTTCCCGCCGGGGAACTCCCATTTATGGGCCATATGCGAGTCGGCAGCGCGCTGGGTAATGTAAATCTCACCGGCGGCATTACGAATGATGCCAACGGATATTTGCAGTATTTTCATGTTGTCTTATCCATAAAAAAGGCGCAGTAATCTGCGCCTTTTATCTTCTTATCGTACCCTTAGCTCAGACGGCCGTGGCACTGTTTGTATTTTTTACCTGAACCACAAGGGCACGGATCGTTACGGCCTACTTTACGATCGCCGGTTTGTGCGGCCAGATCTTCTGCAACCGCTTCGTCATCGCTCTTATGGCTCAGCTGCTGCATCTGCGCCAGACGCTCAGCTTCCTGACGACGCTGCTGCTCCATCTCTTCGACTTCTTCCGGCATACGTACCTGAACCTTGCTCAGGGTGCTGATCACTTCATACTTCAGTGACTCCAGCATTGCAGCAAACATAGCGAAGGATTCGCGCTTGTATTCCTGTTTTGGATCTTTCTGCGCATAGCCACGCAGGTGGATACCCTGACGCAGGTAGTCCATTGCCGCCAGGTGCTCTTTCCACAGGGAATCGAGCGTTTGCAGCATTACGCCTTTCTCGAAGTGGCGCATCATTTCGGTGCCAACCACTTCTTCTTTACGCTGATAAACTTCTACAGCGCTTGCCAGGATGCGCTCACGCAGCGTCTCTTCGTGCAGTTCCGGCTCTTTGTCCAGCCACTCGGAGATAGGCAGGTCGAGGTCGAAGTCGTTTTTCAGACGTTCTTGCAGACCTGGGATATCCCACATTTCTTCCAAAGACTGTGGCGGAATGTGCGCGTCAATCGTCGCTTTGAAGACGTCTTCACGGATGCTGTTGATGGTTTCGCTAACATCAGACACGTCCAGCAGTTCGTTACGCTGGGTGTAGATTGCACGACGCTGATCGTTGGCAACGTCATCATATTCCAGCAGCTGCTTACGAATATCGAAGTTACGGCTTTCTACTTTACGCTGTGCGTTGGCAATCGCTTTGGTCACCCACGGGTGTTCGATAGCTTCGCCCGGCTTCATACCCAGCTTACGCATCATGCCGGACACGCGGTCGGAGGCAAAGATACGCATCAGGGCATCTTCCATAGACAGGTAGAAACGGGAAGAACCCGCGTCACCCTGACGACCGGAACGGCCACGCAGCTGGTTATCGATACGACGAGATTCGTGACGTTCGGTACCAATGATGTGCAGACCGCCAGCCGCCAGAACGGCGTCGTGACGAACCTGCCAATCGGCTTTGATCTGAGCAATTTGCTCTGGGGTTGGATCTTCCAGCTGTGCTACTTCTGCCTGCCAGCTACCGCCCAGCATAATATCAGTACCACGACCTGCCATGTTGGTGGCGATGGTCACGGCAGAAGGGTAACCCGCCTGCGCTACGATATCCGCTTCGCTAGCGTGGAACTTGGCGTTCAGCACGTTGTGCTTGATACCCGCTTTGGTCAGCTCATGGGAAACCACTTCAGATTTTTCGATAGAGATAGTACCGACCAGCACCGGTTGGCCTGCAGCAGTACGCTCTTTAATATCTTCGATGATCGCCTGAATTTTTTCCGCTTCGGTCATGTAGACCAGATCCGGCATATCTTTACGGATCATCGGACGGTTAGTTGGCACCACCACGGTATCCAGCTTGTAGATGGAGCTGAATTCGAAGGCTTCGGTGTCCGCCGTACCGGTCATACCGGCCAGTTTTTCGTACAGACGGAAGTAGTTCTGGAAGGTGATAGATGCCAGGGTCTGGTTTTCGTTCTGGATCTCAACGCCTTCTTTCGCTTCAACGGCCTGGTGCAGACCATCGGACCAGCGACGACCCTGCATGGTACGACCGGTATGTTCATCGACGATGATAACTTCGCCATCTTTAACGATGTAGTCAACGTCGCGGGTGAACAGCACGTGGGCGCGCAGGGCAGCCGTCACGTGGTGCATCAGCATAATGTTGCCCGGAGAGTACAGCGACTCGCCCTCATCCATAATGCCTTCATTCACCAGCAGCTCTTCAATCAGTACCAGACCACGTTCGGTCAGGTTCACCTGGCGGGATTTTTCATCAACGGAGAAGTGACCTTCACCCTGGAAGGTGTCGGAATCTTCCTTTTCCTGGCGCACCAGGTGAGGAATGATTTTGTTCACTTTCTTATACATTTCGGAGCTGTCTTCCGCCGGACCGGAGATGATAAGCGGCGTACGCGCTTCATCGATCAGGATGGAGTCAACTTCATCGACCAGCGCATAGTGCAGCTTACGCTGTACACGTTCTTCCGGGCTGAATGCCATGTTGTCGCGCAGGTAGTCAAAACCGTACTCGTTGTTGGTACCGTAGGTGATGTCCGCGTTGTAGGCTTCACGCTTAGCAGGAGCCGGCAGGCCAGACATGTTGATACCTACGGTCATGCCGAGGAATTCGAACAGCGGGCGGTTGTTTTCGGCGTCACGCTGGGCTAGATAGTCGTTGACGGTAACCACGTGTACGCCTTTACCGGACAGCGCGTTCAGGTAAGCCGGCAGCGTTGCGGTCAGGGTTTTACCTTCACCGGTACGCATTTCCGCGATGCAGCGGTCGTTCAGTACCATACCGCCGAGCAGCTGTACGTCAAAGTGACGCATGCCGAATACGCGCTTACTCGCTTCACGGACAACGGCGAACGCTTCCGGGATCAGGCTTTCAACGGACTCGCCTTTTTCAATGCGCGCGCGGAACTCGTTGGTTTTCGCTTTCAGCTCGTCGTCGGAGAGTTTTTCCATCTCCGGTTCCATCGCATTGATGATGCCTACAGCTTTACGCATACGGCGCAGGGTACGGTCGTTACGACTACCAAAAACTTTGGTCAATAATTTGATTAACATAATAAAATCTCAAACGCCCCGACATTTCGGAGTCAGAAAAATAAAGGATATAAAACGGTTATTTTTAGACGAGGCGCTGCGGCCCGGCGCGGATGCCTTGCACCTGGCTTATCCAGGCTGGGATGCTAAAAGCGTGAGGGGGTAAAGCAGGTAAAATAACAACCTGGGCGATCACCGCTGGCGGCTGGCTTTCAACGTTCAGTAACGCATTTAGCGTGTCGAGCAGAGCCAGATGCTGTGCGGCCTGAAGCGGCGACGCAGGCTCGGCAACCGGTGACGCAGTAGGCGCCATGGCAAAAGAGAGGTGGCGAATAACCGTGCGAATGGCATGTTGATGCCAGTAGTCCACGCTGAATGAAGGGCGACGGTTGTTCTCAAGACGCGCTAGCTGCGTGAAATCAATTTTCTGCGACGGATGATGGTTGCTGCTCGTCTCGCGGGCCGGAGAGGCAGGCTCAGTATTACTTGCAAGCGCAGGCAGGCCAAAACTAGCAGCAACCATCCCCAACAGGAGATGCGGCCAGAAGTAGCGTCTACCAAACTGTCGCCAACGCGTCAGCATTCCACTCACGTAATATTCCACCTTCGGTTTAAGTACCGTTATTCTATTTTCGCGCCAAGATATTACCATTAATGCAGCGTTGCAGCAGCAGGAATGACGAAATCATCACCGAAAAACAGGTTAAGAAAGCAGCGGTTGCACAGGAATGCGATCTTTACAAAGACACTGATGGCGGGAAAGTAGAATCTTGAGCGCTGAAAAGAAAAAACGACTGGTTCCCTGACCGGAGAGAGTGCCAGGTTGCCAGTCGAATTTACGCGATGGTCAGGCTTATGCCAGAACCATTGACGGTGCTTTGAACGCCATCGGCAGTTCTGCGTCGTCCTGGAAGGTCACAAATTCCCAAGCTTCCTGTTTTGCCAGGACCGCCTGCAGAAGTTTGTTGTTCAGCGCATGACCGGATTTATACGCGGTAAATGCACCAATAATGTTGTGACCACACATGAACAGGTCGCCGATTGCATCCAGCATTTTGTGACGAACGAATTCATCTTCAAAACGCAGGCCGTCTTCGTTCAGTACGCGATAATCGTCAACAACGATGGCACAATCGAAGCTGCCGCCCAAGGCCAGACCACGGGACTGCAGATATTCGATATCACGCATGAAGCCGAAAGTACGAGCACGGCTAATCTGTCGCATGAACGCGTCTGCGGAGAAGTTCATGGCATAACGCTGCGTGCTGGCATCAATAGCCGGATGGTTAAAGTCGATGGTAAAGTCCAACGAGAAACCATTGTACGGTTTGAATTCAGCCCACTTATCGCCATCTTCCACGCGAACGGTGTCTTTAATACGGACGAACTTCTTCGCGCAGTTCAGTTCATCGATGCCGGCATCCAGCAACAGATAAACGAATGGCGCAGCACTACCGTCCATGATCGGGATTTCTGGTGCATCGACTTCAACAATGATGTTGTCGATACCCAGGCCCGCCAGCGCGGCGTTGAGGTGCTCTACGGTAGAAATCCGCACGTCATGCTCGTTGACCAGGCAAGTACAGAGCATAGTATCACGCACAGATTTGGCATCAGCCGGGAAATCTACCGGAGGATTCAAGTCAGTGCGACGATAGATGACCCCGGTATTTGCCGGCGCAGGGCGTAACGTCAGTGTGACCTTTTTGCCGGTGTGTAAACCGACGCCAGTCGCCTGAACGATACGTTTAAGAGTCCTTTGTTTGATCATCGTATAATCTCGCCAAATTAACTATCCAACCGAAGTGTATATCACATTCGGTGGGCCAGTTTAGCACAAAGAGCGCAGATTCCCAACTTCCAGCTAATTCTTAGTCAGCTTGCTTACGCAGGAAGGCTGGGATATCCAGGTAATCCGGTTCTTTGGTGGTCTGCGGCGTATTGTCGTTTACCACTTTAGCAGCCGGTTTCTGTTCTTGCGTCAGCGGCGCCATACCATGCTGCTGATAGCGATCCAGCGCAGGTTGCTGCGTCTGCTTGTTGGTCACCAGGGTGATCTCTGGACGCTTATCCATGCCGATACCGGTCGCAACCACGGTAACACGCAGTTCGTCGTTCATATCCGGGTCAAGGGAAGTACCGATAACCACGGTCGCGTTATCCGAAGCAAACGCACGGATAGTATTACCCACGGTTTCGAACTCATCCAGACGCAGGTCGAAGCCCGCGGTGATGTTGACCAGAACGCCACGTGCGCCGGACAGGTCGATGTCTTCCAGCAACGGAGAAGAGATAGCCATTTCAGCCGCTTCTTCCGCACGGTCTTCACCGCTTGCCACGCCGGAGCCCATCATCGCATAGCCCATTTCGGACATCACGGTACGGACGTCCGCGAAGTCGACGTTCATCAGACCAGGACGGGTGATAAGCTCTGCGATACCCTGTACCGCGCCTTTCAGCACATCGTTCGCCGCGCCAAACGCGTCGAGCAGGGAGATACCGCGACCCAGTACTTTCAGCAGCTTGTCGTTCGGAATGGTGATCAGGGAGTCCACGTGCTTGGACAGTTCGGTGATACCCTGCTCCGCAAATGCCATACGCTTCTTGCCTTCAAAGTTGAAAGGCTTAGTCACGACAGCGACGGTCAGGATACCTAAATCTTTAGCCACTTCAGCAACCACTGGCGCTGCACCGGTACCGGTACCGCCGCCCATGCCTGCTGCGATAAATACCATGTCTGCACCGTCTAACGCAGCACGCAGTGCTTCACGGTCTTCATCAGCCGCGTTGCGACCGACTTCCGGGTTTGCCCCAGCGCCCAGACCTTTGGTGATACCGCTACCGATCTGGATAGTCTGGCCAACCGCCGTTTTACGCAGTGCCTGCGCATCGGTGTTAACAGCAAAAAACTCAACACCTTCAATGCGCTCGCGCACCATGTGTTCAACGGCATTACCGCCGCCGCCACCGACGCCGATGACTTTAATCACCGCGTCGTTGGTCAGTTCCATAGGTTCAAACATAGTTTCTCTCCGTTTTGTGCCTGTCGCCCGAGACCGTGAATTGTGCATTGGTCTCTTTAAAAATTAAAACTCTTTGCGTAACCAGCTATTCAGTCGCTTGATCCACGATCCGACCGATGCGGTAACGCGCTTTTCTACCTCTGCTTCACCACTTAAGTGGGACTCTTTCCCGTAGTGCAGCAGGCCCACCGCCGTTGAATAATACGGCTCCTGGGCATAGTCCGTCAGACCAGTAATATTCAGCGGCGCACCGATACGAACCTGCGTATGGAACACCCGCTGCGCGCAAGCCGCCAACCCTTCAATTTGCGCTGCGCCACCGGTCAATACAATCCCCGCCGCGAGGTGGTGTTTGACACCCTGCTGACGAAGCTGTTCCTGTAACTGTAAAATTTCTTCATTGACGAGGTTCAGCAGCTCGGTATAACGCGGCTCAATGACCTCTGCCAATGTCTGGCGCTGCAGGCTACGCGGCGGACGACCGCCCACGCTTGGCACTTCAACGCTCTCATCTTTGCCCACGATGGAGCCCAGCGCGCAGCCATGGCGCACTTTAATCGCTTCGGCGTCGCTTGGCGGCGTACCGAATGCGTAGGCGATATCGCTGGTCACCACGTTCCCGGCATAAGGGATAACTTTAGTGTGACGCAGCGCGCCGCCGGTGTAGACCGCGATATCCATTGTACCGCCGCCGATGTCCACAACGCAGACACCCAGCTCACGTTCATCTTCCGTTAAGACGGAATAGCTTGAAGCCAGACCGGCGAAAATCAGCTGATCAACCTTCAGGCCGCAACGCTCTACCGCTTTGACGATGTTTTTCGCCATGTCGTTGTGGCAGGTAATCAGATGCACCTTCGCCTGCATACGCACACCGGATAAGCCTACCGGGTTTTTGATCCCTTCCTGATAATCAATCGCGTATTCTTGCGGAATAACGTGTAAAACACGATGTTCATCACGTACGCGTACGGATTTCGCCGTGTGAACGACGTTCTCCACGTCTTCCAGCGTGACCTCTTCTTCTGAGATAGGCACCATACCTATCTCATTTTGACAGCTAATGTGCTTACCGGAAAGCGCCAGATATACCGAAGAGATCTGGCAATCCGCCATCAGCTCCGCCTGGTCGATAGCGCGCTGTACGCATTTCACTACCGACTCAAGGTCGTTAACCCCACCTTTATCCATACCACGGGAGGGACAGCTGCCGACCCCAATGATATTAATCACTCCGTCGGGCAGAACTTCCCCTACTAAAGCGGCCACTTTTGCAGTGCCAATCTCCAGTCCAACTACCAGTTTTCTGTCCGTCGCCTTGATCATTGTTGTTCTGCCTGTGCCTGATTCTGTTGTTGATTAGTGTCCGCCGCAGGAGCAGGTTCCCAGCCTACTGCCGCCCCCGAGTCATAACGCAAGTCAACATAACTAATCCGATTACCGTCTGTTTGCGCCTGCTGTTGTAGAACCGGATACAGTTCTAAAAAACGTTCCAGCCGCTTCATCGTATCGCCCCGCCCCAGATTCAACTTGATACCGTTATCAAGCGTCAGCTGCCACGAACGGCGCGCGGTCATCGCCGCAACCTTCAACGTGAACTTCCCTTTCGCGAGCATCGCTCCCATGTCGTGATAACCCTGCAACACTTCGCTTGCGCTTCCTTCAGGGCCATAGAGCATAGGCAAATTCTGCTTGCTGGTTCGATCGGCAGGTACGCTGAAGGCATTACCCTCGGCATCCACCATGTGCTGATCATTCCAACGCGCAATGGGCACATATTCAACCAGATGAATCTTCAATTCGTCCGGCCACTGCTTTCTGACGCTTGCCTGTTTAATCCACGGCAGGCGCTCAATTTGACTCTGAACGATGTTCACGTCCTGAGTCATAAAGGTTCCCGGCGATCCCAGAGCCAGAATGGACTGTCGAATATCATCGTTACGCGTGTAATGACGATCGCCAGTCACCACCAGTTTTGAGATGGGCAAACGTTGCGCATCTTCCATCCAGCCCAGCACGACCCAGCCGCTAACGAACACGGTACACAACACCGCTAGCAGGAAGACAATTCCCACCAGATGCGTTCCATTATTGCGCCGTGAAGCCGCATACTCTTCTTCTTCACGGTTCCGCGTATTCAGCGCAGCCTGCGACATATCGCCCCGCCAGGTCCAGAATTCGTACTACCAGCTGCGAGAAGCTCATTCCCGCCTGACGTGCCGCCATCGGCACCAGACTATGGCTGGTCATCCCCGGAGAGGTGTTCGCCTCCAGCAGATAATATTGACCATCGCTGTCCTGCATGACGTCAATGCGACCCCATCCACGGCAGCCTAAAACTTTCCAGGCTTTCAGTACTAAAGACTGCATTTCCGATTCCTGGGTTGGTTCCTCACAACCAGGGCAGAAATATTTTGTCTCATCAGAGAGATACTTCGCCTCATAATCATAGAAGGTTCCGGCAGGTTGGATGCGAACTGTCGGCAAAATTTCTTCACCGAGTACCGCAACCGTAAATTCTGGCCCACTGAGCCATTTTTCTACCAGAACTTCGTCATCATGTTGAAACGCCTGCGTTAACGCTTCGGCCAGGTCACCACTCTCGGTGACTTTCGACATCCCAACGCTTGAACCTTCACGACTCGGCTTAACGATAAGCGGCAGGCCGAGTGCGGCAATCTGCGCTTGAACCTCGCTGGAAAGCCCGGCATTAAAGGCTTCGCGCTCAACGGCAACCCAAGGGGCAACCGGTAATCCCGCGCCCTGCCACAGCAATTTGCTGCGCAGTTTATCCATCGAAATCGCTGAAGCCATCACGCCGCTGCCGGTATACGGAAGCTTAAGCAGTTCCAGTAATCCCTGCAGCGTGCCATCTTCACCGCCGCGACCATGCAGTGCAATAAACGCTTTCTGAAAACCCATGTTTTTCAGTTGGGTAACATCTGTCTCTTTCGGGTCGACCGCATGCGCATCAATGCCCGCTTCGCGAAGACCGGCCAGCACCGCCGTGCCGGAGTTTAACGACACTTCGCGTTCAGCAGAGGTTCCGCCCAAAAGAACCGCGATTTTATCAGCCATGACGCGGTTCCTCCTGAGTTTGCGGCTTCAGTTTGATTTCAGCTAAGTTACGCGCAATTTTACCAATATTTCCGGCGCCCTGAATTAAGACAAGGTCATTACCCGTCAGTACTGATGCCAACATTTCCGGGACCTGAGACGGGTCAGCGACCAGAATCGGGTCCACTTTTCCACGTCCGCGAATGGTACGACACAGCGAGCGGCTATCAGCCCCAGGAATCGGCGCTTCACCCGCCGGATAGACATCCAGCATCAGCAGGGCATCCACCTGGGTAAGCACGTGGGCAAAATCATCGTACAAGTCACGCGTACGGGTATAACGGTGCGGCTGGAATACCATCACTAATTTTTTGTCCGGCCAACCCGCACGTGCAGCTTTAATGGTGGCATCAACTTCTGTTGGGTGGTGACCGTAGTCATCAACCAGCAGCGCGGTGCCTTCTTTACCATTCACCTCTTCCAGCGGGAACTCGCCCAGGAAGTCAAAACGACGGCCGGTGCCCTGGAAACTTTCCAAAGCGCGCAGGATAGCGTCGTCTTCAATGCCCTCTTCCGTCGCTACCGCGACCGCTGCTGCGGCGTTCAGAGCGTTATGACGGCCCGGCGCATTCAGCGTCACGCGCAGGTCTTCTTTATCCTGACGCACCAGCGTGAAGTGCCCCTGTGGGCCAATCTGCTGGTAGTTTTCTACGCGAACGTCCGCGTCATCACTGAAACCGTAGGTGGTGGTCTGACGACCTACGCGCGGCAGCAGCTCACGGATAACCGGGTCATCAACACACATCACCGCACGGCCATAAAACGGCAAGTTGTGCAGGAAATTAATAAACGTCTGCTTTAAATTTTCGAAGTCGCCCTGGTAAGTATCCATGTGGTCGGCTTCGATGTTGGTGACAATCGCCACCATCGGCTGCAGATGCAGGAACGACGCGTCGCTCTCATCGGCTTCCGCAATCAGGTAGCGGCTATGGCCCAGACGCGCATGCACGCCTGCCGCTTTCACCAGGCCACCGTTGACGAAGGTCGGGTCCAGCCCGGCTTCCGCATAAATACTGGCGACCATCGCGGTGGTCGTGGTTTTACCGTGTGTCCCGGCAATTGCAATGCCGTGACGAAAACGCATCAGCTCCGCCAGCATTTCCGCGCGGCGAATAACCGGGATACGCGCCTCGTGTGCGGCGACGATTTCCGGGTTATCGGCAGAGATAGCCGTTGAGACCACCACAACGCTCGCATCGCGAACGTTTTCCGGACGGTGGTTGAAATAAATCGTGGCGCCCAATTTCGTCAACTGCTGCGTCACCGGGTTCGGTGCCAGATCGGAACCGCTGATCTGATATCCTTCGTTGGCCAGTACTTCAGCAATACCGCCCATACCGGCGCCACCGATGCCAACAAAGTGAATGTGCCGAACGCGACGCATCTCGGGCACAATAGAACGCAGTTTCGCCAGTTGTTGTGTATTCATTCTCTAAACGCCATCACTTCTGAAATTCGGGCGACGCAAATGCGCCGCGATGATTAAGCCTTTGCAGCCAGGCTTACTTCTTTTGCTACCCGCTCGGTAGCGTCCGGGATGGCCGTCGCACGTGCACGCTCAGCCATCTCTAATAATGTGTTGCGATCCCAGCTTGCCAGCGTGTCCGCGACCGCCTGCGCCGTAAACTGCGGCTGCTCAAAGATCTTCGCCGCGCCGGCTTTCTCCAGCGGCAGCGCATTCCAGTACTGCTGACGGTCTTTATGCTGGAATGGGACGAAAATCGCCGGCAGACCTGCCGCCGCAATCTCGCTCACCGTCAGCGCGCCGGAGCGACAGACCACCACATCGGCCCACGCGTACGCTTCGGCCATGTCATCAATGAATTCGGTTACTTTATGCTGCGGCTGACCGGCATCGACGTAGGCCTGTTCAACGGTTTGTTGACCGCCTTTTCCGCTCTGATGCCAGATAGTCACCGCATCACCCAAACGCTGTGCAACCTGCGGCAGGGTCTGGTTGAGAACGCGTGCGCCCTGAGAACCGCCAACAACCAGCACGCGGATGGGGCCATCGCGGCCCACCAGGCGCTGTTCCGGCAGCGGCAGCGCCAGCACATCAACGCGTACCGGGTTGCCAACCACGTCGGCAGTCGGGAACGCCCCCGGGAAAGCCTGCATCACTTTGGTAGCAATCTTCGCCAGCCATTTGTTCGTGAGCCCGGCAATACCGTTCTGCTCATGCAGAACAACCGGGATACCCAGCGACCACGCCGCCAGACCGCCAGGCCCGGAGACATAACCGCCCATGCCCAGCACCACGTCCGGCTTAAAGCGTTTCATGATCGCGCGCGCCTGACGCCAGGCGTTGAAAATACGCATGGGTGCCATCAGCAGCGCTTTCAGGCCTTTGCCGCGCAGCCCGGAGATATGGATAAAATCAATCTCGATGCCATGTTTTGGCACCAGGTCGGCTTCCATACGATCTGCGGTTCCCAGCCAGCGCACCTGCCAGCCCTGATCCATTAAATGGTGCGCGACCGCCAGCCCCGGAAACACGTGTCCACCGGTACCGCCTGCCATCACCATTAACCGCTTTGTTTGACCGCTCATCGAGAACCTCGGGTAAACGCCTGGGCTTTTTCCAGACGCGTTTCATAATCAATTCGTAATAAGAACATGATGGCAGTCGACATAATCAGAAGACTGGAGCCACCGTAGCTTATCAACGGCAGGGTCAGGCCTTTTGTCGGTAACATACCGGCTGCTGCCCCTACGTTTACCAACGCCTGGAAACTGAACCATACGCCGATTGCGCAAGCCAGGAAGCCAGAAAAACGTTGGTTGATCTCCAGCGCTTTGCGACCAATGGACATGGCGCGGAAAGCGACGAAGAATACCATTAAAAGTGCCAGTACCACACCGATATAACCCAATTCCTCACCGATGATGGCGAAGATGAAGTCGGTATGCGCTTCCGGCAGATACTCCAGTTTCTGCACCGAGTTGCCTAAACCTTGCCCCCACATCTCGCCACGGCCAAAGGCCATCAGCGATTGGGTCAGCTGGTAGCCGCTACCAAACGGGTCTTCCCACGGGTTCCAGAAGGAGGTCACGCGGCGAATACGATACGGTTCGGCAAGGATCAACAGTACGACCGCGGAGATCCCCATACCAATGATGGCGATGAACTGCCACAGCTTGGCACCCGCGAGGAACAGCATCGCCAGCGTGGTGACGAACAGCACCACCACGGTACCAAGGTCGGGCTGCGCCAGCAGCAAAATCGCCAGTACGAAAATCACGCCCATCGGTTTTAAGAAGCCGCGCAGGTTGTTGCGCACCTCATCGGCTTTACGCACCAGATAGTTGGCGATATAGCAAAACAGCGATAGCTTGGTCAGCTCGGCAGGCTGGATACGCAGCGGGCCGAAGGCAATCCAGCGCGATGCACCGTTAACGGAGCTACCGACGACCAGAACAATCAGCAACATACCGATAGAAGCAATCAGCATGAACGTACTGTGCTTCTGCCAGAATGACATCGGCAGCCGCAGCGTCACCAGCGCCATCAAAAACGCCAGCAGAATATAAAGACCGTCACGCTTGGCAAACAGGAAAGGATCGTTCGCCAGACGCTGTCCCACCGGCATTGAGGCCGAGGTCACCATAATAAAACCAATCGCCGCCAGGCCAAGGGTCAGCCACAGCAGAGTGCGGTCGTACATAATCAGGCTATCGGTATCTTTCTCCCGAGAGCCCATCACCCAGCCCTTAAGCGCGGCAAACATCCAACCAAACAGCCATGCGAAAACGCGCATGCCCGGCAGACGCGGCAGCCTCAGTTGAGGCAGTCTCAGGCGCGGGAGCGATAAACGCATCAACCTAACTCCTTCGCCAGGCGAGCAAACACGTCGCCGCGCTGCTCAAAGCTTTTAAACTGGTCAAGGCTGGCACATGCCGGAGACAGCAGAACCATATCGCCCGCTTTCACCTGTGGCGCAATCAGGCGCATCGCCTCTTCCATGGTTTCCGTTTGGGTGGCGATTTCCGGGCGCAGCGCGGCCAGTTCACCGCCGTCACGGCCAAAACAGAAGAGACGAATGTTATCGCCGGTCAGATAGCGTCGCAGTGGTTCGAAGTCGGCAGATTTACCATCGCCACCCAGCAGCAGATACAGCGTTCCCGCCACGTGCAGGCCGTTTAACGCTGCTTCGGTGCTGCCGACGTTGGTCGCTTTCGAGTCGTTAATCCAGCGCACGCCGCGATGGTCGAGCACAATCTGGAAACGGTGAGCCAATCCGGTAAAGGTGGTCAACGCTTTCAGGCTGGTCGCGCGCGGCAGGCCAACGGCATCCGCCAGCGCCAGCGCCGCCAGGGCGTTGCTGTAGTTATGCTGCCCGGTGAGCGGCATCTCTTTGACGTTCAATACTTTTTCACCTTTCACGCGCAGCCAGGTTTCCCCCTGCTGGCGGTTCAGGTGATAGTCACCGACGTCCACGCCGAAGCTCACGCAGCGCTCATCCGCACCGCGCACCGGCATGGTCAGGGCGTCGTCAGCGTTCACGACGCAGACTTTGGCGTTTTCATAGATACGCAACTTCGCCGCTCGGTACTGTTGCAGCCCCAGCGGGTAGCGATCCATATGGTCTTCGGTAACGTTGAGAATCGTTGCCGCCGCCGCATGCAGGCTGGAGGTGGTTTCCAGCTGGAAGCTGGAAAGCTCAAGCACGTACAGTTCGCGCGCCGGGTCCAGCAGCATCAACGCTGGCAGGCCAATATTACCGCCGACGCCGACGTTCACACCCGCAGCTTTAGCCATCTCGCCAATCAGCGTGGTGACCGTGCTTTTACCGTTGGAGCCGGTAATCGCCACGATAGGCCCCTGCGCTTCACGGCAGAACAGTTCGATGTCGCCAACAATTTCAATACCCGCATCGGCCGCACGGCTCAACGCTGGGTTTGCCAGCGCCATGCCCGGGCTTGCGACAATCAGGTCGGCCGTCATCAGCCAGTCTTCGTTCAGCCCGCCGACATAACGCTCTACCGCTTCCGGCAGTTTATCCAGACCGGGTGGCGTCGCTCGGGTATCCATCACGCGCGGCGTGACGTTCTGCGCGAGGAAAAAATCCACGCAGGAAAGCCCGGTCAGTCCAAGACCAATAATGACGACGTTTTTACCCAGGTAATCTGCCATGATTAACGTACCTTCAGCGTTGCCAGGCCAATCAGCACCAGCATCAGCGAAATAATCCAGAAGCGCACAATAACGCGCGGCTCCGGCCAGCCTTTCAATTCATAGTGGTGGTGAATCGGCGCCATACGGAAGATGCGCTGACCGCGCAGCTTGAAGGAGCCGACCTGCAGGATGACCGACAGGGTTTCAACCACGAAGACGCCGCCCATGATCACCAGCAGGAACTCCTGGCGCAGCAGCACAGCAATAATGCCCAGCGCGCCGCCCAGTGCCAGCGAACCGACGTCGCCCATAAAGACCTGTGCCGGATAGGTGTTGAACCACAGGAAGCCGAGTCCCGCGCCAACAATCGCCGTACAGACGATCACCAGCTCGCCTGCATGACGCAGGTAAGGAATATGCAGGTAGCTCGCGAAATTCATGTTACCGGTCGCCCACGCCACCAGCGCAAAGCCCGCCGCCACGAAGACGGTCGGCATAATGGCCAGTCCGTCGAGGCCATCGGTCAGGTTAACGGCGTTGCCGGTACCAACGATAACGAAATAGGCCAGCAGGATGTAGAGCAGGCCAAGCTGCGGCATGATGTCTTTGAAGAACGGCACCACCAGCTCGGTAGCTGGCGTATCTTTACCGGCAAGGTACAGCGCAAAAGCCACGCCCAGCGCAATCACCGACATCCAGAAGTATTTCCAGCGCGCGATAAGCCCTTTGGTGTCTTTACGAACCACTTTGCGGTAGTCATCAACAAAACCGATAATGCCGTAGCCGATCAACACCGTCAGCACGCACCAGACGTACGGGTTTGACGGATAGGCCCACAGCAGCACGGAAACGGTGATCGCGGTCAGGATCATGATCCCGCCCATCGTCGGCGTACCGCGTTTACTGAAGTGAGATTCAGGACCGTCGTTACGAACAACCTGACCAAACGACATTTTTTGCAGACGGGCAATCATGCGCGGTCCCATCCACAAAGAGATGAACAGCGCGGTCAGCAGGCTGACGATGGCGCGAAACGTCAGATAGGAAAAGACGTTAAAGCCGGAATAATATTTGACCAGATGCTCGGCCAGCCACACTAACATGTCCCGTTCTCCTGTAATGCACGTACGACCTCTTCCATGGCAGCACTGCGTGATCCTTTCACCAGAATGGTGATAGTTTTATGTTCGTTAATCAGCGTGTTAAGACGAGCAATAGCCGACGCTTTATCGGTGAAGTGCTCCCCTGCCCCGCTGGCAGTGCTAATCGCCTGGCTTAACGTGCCGACGCTCAGAACTCGGTCAATCCCGGCCGCTTTGGCAGCGTTACCCACCTGGATGTGGCACGCTTCGCTTTCGGCGCCAAGCTCTGCCATATCGCCAACGACCAACACACGGTAGCCAGGCATTTCAGACAGCACCTGCACCGCAGCCGTCATAGAACCGACGTTCGCGTTGTAGGAGTCATCCAGCACCAGCTGGCTGTCCGTCAAGTGAATCGGGAACAAACGCCCCGGCACCGCTTTCAGCTGTGCCAGCCCGACTTTCACCGCGCTTAAGTCTGCGCCAACGGCGGTTGCCAGCGCGGTCGCGGCAAGCGCGTTCGCGATGTTATGGCGACCCGGCAGCGGCAGCAGCACGTCAATGCTGCCGTTCGGCGTATGCAGCGTAAATTCGGTACCCTGTGAGGTAATACGAACGTCAGAGGCGTGGAAATCACTCCCCGCCGCGTTGGGTGAAAAACGCCAGACGGTACGATCGCCAATCACCTGCTGCCAGTTGGCCCAGTCGTTGTTATCGGCGTTCAGAATCGCAATGCCGCTGTCCGGCAGGCCGGTGAAGATTTCACCTTTCGCCTTCGCCACGCCCGCCAGCGAGCCAAAACCTTCCAGATGCGCAGCCGCTAGGTTGTTCACCAGCGCCGCTTCCGGGCGGGTCAGGCTAACGGTCCAGGCGATTTCGCCCTGATGGTTTGCGCCGAGCTCAATCACCGCAAACTGATGTTCCGACGTTAAGCGCAGTAATGTCATCGGCACGCCGATATCATTATTGAGATTGCCCGCGGTATAAAGTGTGTTGCCGCACTGCCCAAGAATGGCGGCGGTCATCTCTTTTACCGAGGTTTTACCGGAAGAACCGGTCAGGGCCACCACGCGAGCAGGAACCTGCTGGCGCACCCAGGCAGCCAGTTCACCAAATGCCAGACGGGTATCGCTCACTACGAGCTGTGGCAGGTTGATGTCCAGCTTACGGCTGACCAGCAGCGCACCGGCGCCACCGTCTTTTGCCGTTTGCGCAAAATCATGCGCGTCAAAACGTTCGCCTTTCAGCGCCACAAACAGACAACCCGGCGTTAATTTCCGGGTATCCGTGGTGACGTCTTCAATAAGGGAATCGCTGCCATAAAGCTCGCCGTTCAGAACGTTGGCAAGCTGGCCAAGCGTTACGCCAATCATGCCACCACTCCCAGCAGACGCGCTGCGGTAATACGGTCGGAGTAATCGAGACGACGGTTACCCACAATCTGATAATCTTCGTGGCCTTTGCCCGCCACCAGAACAACGTCATTCTCTTTCGCCTGCATGATGGCGTTGGTTACCGCTTCCGCGCGGCCTTCCATCACCTTCACGTGGCCGGCATCTACCATGCCCGCAAGAATGTCGTTAATGATATCGCGCGGCTCTTCGGTACGCGGGTTATCGTCAGTGACCACCACAACGTCGGAGAACTCTTCGGCAATGGCCCCCATCAGCGGGCGCTTGCCTTTATCACGGTCGCCGCCGCAGCCAAATACGCACCACAGCTTGCCGGAGCAGTGCAGACGCGCGGCCTGCAATGCTTTTTCCAGCGCGTCTGGCGTATGAGCGTAATCAACCACCACGGTCGGTTTGCCCGGCGCGCTAAACACTTCCATGCGCCCGCACACCGGCTGTAAACGCGAAGCGGTTTTCAGCAATTCATTCAGCGGATAGTCCAGCGCCAGCAGCGTCGCCAATGCCAACAGCAGGTTGCTGACGTTAAACGCCCCCATCAGGCGGCTTTCAATTTCGCCTTCGCCCCAGGTGGACGCAAAGCGGATAGTCGCGCCGCTGTCGTGGTAATCCACCGCCACGGCTTTCAGCCAGCGGCCATGGCAGTTCGGATTAATGTGATCGTCCATGGAGACCGCAACGGCATCCGGCAGACGGCCTAACCAGCGACGACCCACTTCATCGTCTGCATTGACGATGGCCTGGCCGCAGTGGTGGGTGGAGTACAGCAGCCATTTCGCCGCTTCGTAATGCTCCATATCACCATGATAATCAAGATGATCGCGGCTCAGGTTAGTAAATACCGAGGCCGCAAACTTGAGCGCTGCTACGCGGTGTTGCACCAGGCCGTGAGAGGAAACCTCCATCGCGGCAACCGTTGCACCCTGCTCAACCAACCCTGCCAGCACATGCTGTACATCAACGGCAGAACCGGTGGTGTTTTCCGTCGGGATGACGTTATCCAGCAGGCCGTTACCGACCGTCCCCATCACCGCGCTGGTTTCGCCAAGCAGATGGCACCACTGTGCAATCAGCTGCGTGGTGGTGGTTTTACCGTTGGTTCCGGTCACGCCAATCAGGCGCAGGCTGTCGGATGGCTCGTGGTAAAAACGCCCGGCCAGTGCCGATAAGCGCTCGTTTAACTGGCTGAGGTAGATAACCGGCACACCGTGCATCTCGCGGATTTCACCGTCGGTTGCCTCATCTTTTGCCTCGGCTATAACAGCAGCGACACCTTGCGCAATTGCCTGCGGGATATAACGACGCCCGTCCGCCTGATGACCCACTACCGCCACGAACAGATCGCCCGATGCAGCCACACGGCTGTCGAGCGTCATCTCTCGCAGTACTCGCTCCGGCGCATTTGGCACCCACGGAGCGAGAAGGTCGCGCAAATTACGATCTGCCACCTGTACCCTCGCCTTGATTCGTTACTAATTCACTTTTATCGCCGCCCGTTGCCAGCGCATCCGGCTCAATGTTCATCGTGCGCAGAACGCCGCCCATGATGGCACCAAAGACCGGCGCGGAAACGGCGCCACCGTAGTATTTACCCGCCTGCGGATCGTTGATGACCACCACCAGCGCAAAGCGCGGCTGGCTGGCTGGCGCAACGCCCGCGGTGTAAGCAATGTATTTGTTGATATAGCGTCCGTCCGGGCCGACTTTTTTCGCCGTACCGGTTTTAATCGCGATACGGTAGCCTTTAATCGCCGCTTTCACGCCGCCGCCGCCAGGCAGCGCCACGCTTTCCATCATATGAACGACGGTGCGGACGATAGATTCCGGGAAGATGCGCTCACCGGGAACCGGCGGGTCAACTTTGGTTATCGACAGCGGGCGGTAAATCCCGTAGCTGCCAATCGTTGCGTAGACACGCGCTAACTGTAACGGCGTTACCATTAGCCCGTAGCCGAAAGAGAAGGTGGCCCTCTCTATGTCAGACCACCGTTGTTTTTGAGGATATAAGCCACTGCGTTCTCCGACCAACCCCAAATTGGTCGCTTTTCCCAG
>NZ_CABTJS010000048.1:0-1004 GCF_902485085.1 uncultured Kluyvera sp. | reverse complement strand
GTACGAGCGCTGAACAAAATGACGAAAGCAGGTATGCCTGAAAGCGTGCGTATTGCCTGAAAACACAACCCGCTACGGGGGAGACTTACCCGAAATCTGATTTATTCAACAAAGCCCGTAGGCAATATTTCGATCGGCTTCATTGGCGAGGAGAGAAAGATACTCTTCCCGCGTCATAGACTGAGAAAAACGTCCGCATATGGTTACCTCCAGTGGCCAGACTTAAAGTATAGATAATGCCGCGTCAGCGGCATGGAGGCGCCAGCTGAAGTTGAATGGAGTACTGCGGGTAAATGGCGCCGTCGCCCGGCGCAGCCGGCTGCTGTTTTGACAGGTTCTGCCTCACCCACCCCCTTCCCTGCAAAGCTATACCCGCTAAAAACGGCTCAGATGCCTCTGTACGCGGTCGGAGTGGTCCCGGCAAGGCGACAGCCGCAGTCGGGGCGTATCTCCGCGTTAGCGGGCCGTTAGGGCCGCTTACGAGCGTGTATCCCAGAACTTACCGCGACACTACTCACAGAGATGACGAAGAGTAGTTACAACACCCATCATTAAAAGCGACACATTAAAAGCGACACTACTCCCGGCCTTCGGCCGGGGGCGGCGGCGCTTTTCAGTGGTGGGGAGGGGCTCCTGGCCGGCAAACCGGCGCCGGTTTTGTGATGAACTTCCTTATGAATGCTGTAACTAACTTAATTCTCCGGCAGGGGCCCGTCGCGGAGCGATGGGAGCTATCTCTGATACTGCCGAACCGGCGCGACCGTCAGGTCGCTGCAAGGGCGGACATTCTCCGGAGCCTGTCCACAGTGCGGGCGATGAACAGGTTATGGGTTTACAGGATTTATTAAAGGATCTTTAAAAGAGGTACAGAGCTGGTGTTTAAAAGGGCTTTGTTGAATAAATAAGATTTCGTGCGAACGACCCTGTAGCTGGCTGGATTTTCAGGCAATACGCACGCTTTCTGGCATCCCAGCCTTTGTCATCCTGTTCAACGCACGCACCAT
>NZ_CABTJS010000047.1:0-2550 GCF_902485085.1 uncultured Kluyvera sp. | reverse complement strand
TCACCCTGGCCAACCTGTTTCGGGTGGACCAAATGATACGTCAGTGGGAGAGATCTCAGTAAAAACCGGAAATAACGCCAGAAATGGTGGAAAAAATAGCCTAAATAGGCTGATTCGATGTGTTTGCGGGAAAAAAATCGGCCCAGATCCGCGAAATTTTAATCAGCGAGTCAGCTTGGGAAGAAATGACCTGCTTATTCGCACCTTCCCTGGTTTGCAGGTAATATCCCGATACCGTCAGATTTAATTCATGCAGCGGTTGAGCAAACCAGATGGTGCGATTGCCGTCTTCAGGGGCTTTGAACCAGGCCTGCGAATGCTTGTTGAGCGTTAAGGGGGCTACGCGGCTGAGTTTGGCTCGCTGATGATAAATCTCGTTGAAAAAGGTTGAGTCGCAGCGGGTCAACGTTTGTGTCAACGTGCTGGCGTGAACCGCGGGTGTGGCTACAGCCATACCTGCTATGAGCCCAATGGAGGAGATGATTTTACGCATGTAATATCCCTATATTAAAAAAAGACCCTGTTTTTATCGGCTTATCAGGATGAGACTTTACGCTTTTTTATTTTGCTTCGTTATCTGGCGTATTCAATGCCTCCCCCGAGTTTTGTACAAAACCTCAACCCTCTCATCTTTAGGTTTACACAGCGGTAACAAAATAGGTACCATACCCCCCTATAGTATCAGGAGGGCGTATGCCGCATTCACCCGAAGATAAAAAACGTATTCTTACCCGCGTCCGCCGCATTCGGGGCCAGGTTGATGCCCTTGAACGCGCGCTGGAGTCGGGCGACCCCTGTCTGGCCATCCTGCAGCAAATTGCCGCCGTGCGCGGGGCTGCCAATGGCCTGATGGGCGAAATGGTTGAAATTCACCTCAAAGATGAGCTGGTAGCGGGGGACACCACGCCGGATCAGCGTGCCGTTCGCATGGCGGAAGTCGGCCATTTACTGCGCTCTTATCTAAAATAAATCCACATACCTGACAAGAAGGGAAGACATATGAAATCTCGCGCTGCAGTTGCATTTGGCCCCGGCCAGCCGCTCAAAATCGTTGAAATTGACGTGGCACCGCCGAAGAAAGGCGAAGTGCTGATCAAAATCACCCATACCGGCGTATGTCATACCGATGCGTTTACGCTCTCGGGCGACGACCCGGAAGGTGTCTTCCCGGCGGTGCTCGGCCATGAAGGCGGCGGGATTGTGGTGGAAGTGGGCGAGGGCGTGACCAGCCTGAAGCCGGGCGATCACGTGATCCCGCTGTACACTGCGGAATGTGGCGAGTGTAAGTTCTGTAAATCCGGCAAAACTAACCTCTGCCAGGCCGTTCGCGCCACCCAGGGGAAAGGGCTGATGCCCGACGGGACGACCCGTTTCTCCTACAACGGCGAGCCGGTTTATCACTACATGGGCACCAGCACCTTCAGCGAATACACCGTTTGCGCGGAGATCTCGCTGGCGAAGGTGAACCCGCAGGCGCCGCTGGATAAAGTCTGCCTGCTGGGCTGCGGCGTGACCACCGGTATTGGCGCGGTGCATAACACCGCAAAAGTCAAAGAGGGCGATACCGTGGCGGTGTTCGGTCTCGGCGGCATTGGTCTGGCGGTGATTCAGGGCGCGGTGCAGGCTAAGGCCGGTCGTATCATTGCGGTCGATACCAACCCGGAGAAATTCAGGCTGGCGGGTGAAATGGGCGCGACCGATTTTGTGAACCCGAAAGATCACGAGAAGCCGATTCAGGACGTCATCGTTGAGATGACCGACGGCGGCGTGGACTTCAGCTTCGAGTGTATCGGCAACGTCAACGTGATGCGTTCCGCGCTGGAGTGCTGCCACAAAGGCTGGGGCGAGAGCATCATCATTGGCGTGGCCGGTGCGGGCCAGGAGATTAAAACCCGTCCATTCCAGCTGGTCACCGGGCGCGTATGGCGCGGTTCCGCGTTTGGCGGCGTGAAGGGCCGTACCCAGCTTCCGGGTATGGTTGAAGATGCGATGGTCGGCAAGATTCAGCTCGATCCGTTCATTACCCATCGCTTACCACTGGAGAAGATCAACGAGGCGTTTGATCTGATGCACGAAGGAAAATCCATCCGTACCGTTATCCATTTCGGCGACAAGTAACTCTTCTGCCAGCGGTTTTTCGCCGCTGGCATTTCTTTAATAATCTTCTCTAAAGTGTGACCAGTGCGGCGTTTTTAGCCGTAATCTAAATCTCTGCCGTGCCGATGACTATTTAACAGGCGTGTTTTTACGCATCTTACCTACAAGAGAGTCGACGGTCATGGACAACACTACTTCGATGCTGGCGCAGCGCAAGCTGGGCTTCTTGCATCACATCAGGCTGGTTCCGCTGTTTTCCTCCATTCTCGGTGGCATTATTCTTCTGTTTGCCTTGAGCTCGGGTCTGGCAGGGTATTTCCTGCTGCAGGCCGATAACGATCAGCAGGATGTCACATCCGAAATTCAGGTGCGTATGGGGCTGTCGAACAGCTCAAACCATCTGCGAACCGCGCGTATCAATCTGATCCACGCCGGTGCGGCAAGCCGTATCGC
>NZ_CABTJS010000046.1:0-1509 GCF_902485085.1 uncultured Kluyvera sp. | reverse complement strand
GGGGACAGGATGTTGTTGGTAGACATCATCAGCGCACGCGCTTCCAGCTGGGCTTCCAGCGTCAGCGGTACGTGAACAGCCATCTGGTCACCATCGAAGTCGGCGTTATATGCCGCACAAACCAGCGGGTGCAGCTGAATAGCTTTACCTTCGATCAGTACTGGCTCAAACGCCTGGATGCCCAGACGGTGCAGTGTTGGTGCACGGTTCAGCATGACCGGGTGTTCGCGGATAACTTCGTCCAGGATATCCCAAACGACAGCTTCTTCGCGCTCAACCATTTTCTTAGCGGCTTTGATGGTGGTGGCCAGGCCACGCAGTTCCAGTTTGCCGTAGATGAATGGTTTGAACAGCTCCAGTGCCATTTTCTTAGGCAGACCGCACTGATGCAGACGCAGGTATGGACCTACGGTGATTACAGAACGACCGGAGTAGTCAACACGCTTACCGAGCAGGTTCTGACGGAAACGACCCTGTTTACCTTTGATCATGTCGGCCAAAGATTTCAGAGGACGTTTGTTAGAACCGGTGATCGCACGACCGCGACGACCGTTATCCAGCAGGGCATCTACCGCTTCCTGCAGCATACGTTTTTCGTTGCGTACGATGATGTCCGGCGCAGCCAGATCCAGCAGACGTTTCAGACGGTTGTTACGGTTAATGACGCGACGATACAGATCGTTCAGGTCAGAAGTCGCGAAACGACCACCATCCAGCGGAACCAGCGGACGCAGATCTGGCGGCAGAACCGGCAGAACGGTCAGGATCATCCACTCTGGCTTGTTACCAGACTGTACGAACGCTTCCAGCAGCTTGATACGCTTGGTCAGCTTTTTACGCTTGGTTTCGGAGTTGGTTTCGTTCAGCTCTTCACGCAGAGTTTCACACTCTTGCTCCAGATCCATGCTCTTCAGCAGGGCCTGGATAGCTTCCGCACCCATCTTCGCGTCGAATTCGTCACCGAACTCTTCCAGCGCGTCCAGATACTGCTCTTCAGTCAGGATCTGTTGACGTTCCAGGTTGGTCATACCGCCTTCGATAACAACATAAGATTCGAAGTACAGTACGCGTTCGATATCACGCAGTGGCATATCGAGCAGCAGACCGATACGGGACGGCAGCGATTTCAGGAACCAGATGTGGGCAGTTGGACATGCCAGCTCGATGTGGCCCATGCGCTCACGACGCACTTTGGTCTGGGTCACTTCAACGCCGCACTTCTCACAGATCACACCGCGGTGTTTCAGGCGCTTGTACTTACCGCACAGGCACTCGTAGTCTTTTACTGGCCCAAAGATACGGGCGCAGAAAAGGCCGTCACGCTCAGGTTTGAACGTACGGTAGTTAATGGTTTCCGGCTTTTTAACTTCACCGAAAGACCATGAACGGATCATGTCTGGCGAAGCCAGAGCAATTTTGATCGCATCAAACTCTTCGGTTTTAGTCTGCGCTTTCAGAAACTTTAATAAATCTTTCACGGATTTGCTCCCGTCGGAGTTAGCACAATCC
>NZ_CABTJS010000045.1:0-2191 GCF_902485085.1 uncultured Kluyvera sp. | reverse complement strand
CTGTAAGAAAAATAATTCTCATTTTCATTGTCCTTTTTCCCCTTCTCATTCGACTCATAGCTGAACACAACAAAAATGATGATGGAGAAGGTATGACGCCTTTACGCGTTTTTAGCAAAACAACACCTTTGGTTAACGCCATTCGCCTGAGCCTGCTGCCGCTGGCTGGGCTCTCGTTATCTGCTTTCGCAGCGCAGGTTGATATTGCACCAGGCTCACTCGATAAAGCGCTAAACCAATATGCCGCACGCAGCGGAATTACCCTGTCTGTTGATGCCAGCCTGACGCGCGGCAAGCACAGCAACGGTTTGCACGGCGATTACGATGTTGAGAGTGGTTTGCAGCAGCTGCTCCTGGGCAGTGGCCTGCAGGTGAAGCCGTTAGGGAATAACAGCTGGACGCTCGAACACGTTCCTGCGCCGCAGGAAGATGCGCTCACGGTTGTGGGCGACTGGCTGGGCGATGCGCGCGAAAACGACGTATTCGAACATGCCGGCGCGCGTGACGTTATCCGCCGTGAGGATTTCGCCAAAACCGGCGCGACGACCATGCGCGAGGTGCTGAATCGTATTCCTGGCGTTACCGCCCCGGAAAACAACGGTACCGGTAGCCACGATCTGGCGATGAACTTTGGTATTCGCGGCCTGAACCCGCGCCTTGCCAGCCGTTCAACGGTACTGATGGACGGTATTCCAGTGCCGTTTGCCCCTTACGGCCAGCCGCAGCTTTCCCTGGCACCCGTTTCGCTCGGAAATATGGACGCCATTGATGTGGTGCGCGGCGGCGGTGCTGTACGTTACGGGCCGCAGAGCGTGGGCGGCGTGGTGAACTTTGTCACCCGCGCCATTCCGCAAGACTTCGGTATCGAAGCCGGCATGGAAGGCCAGCTCAGCCCAACATCCTCACAAAATAATCCCAAAGAGACGCACAACCTGATGGTGGGAGGTACGGCGGATAACGGTTTTGGTACCGCCCTGCTTTACTCCGGCACGCGCGGCAGCGACTGGCGCGAGCACAGCGCGACGCGCATCGACGACCTGATGCTGAAAAGCAAATATGCGCCGAACGACGTGCATACCTTCAATAGCCTTCTGCAATACTACGACGGTGAAGCCGATATGCCCGGGGGCCTGTCGCGCGCGGATTACAACGCCGACCGCTGGCAATCTACGCGCCCGAACGATCGCTTCTGGGGGCGTCGCAAGCTGGCAAGCCTTGGCTATCAGTTCCAGCCGGACAGCCAGCATAAATTCAATATTCAAGGCTTCTACACCGAAACCCTGCGCAGCGGCTACCTGGAACAGGGCAAACGTACCACGCTTTCACCGCGCAATTACTGGGTACGCGGCATTGAGCCACGCTACAGCCAGAGCTTTATGGTGGGCCCTTCCGCGCACGAAGTGGGGGTGGGATACCGCTATGTGAGCGAGTCGACGCATGAAATGCGTTACTACACCGCCACCAGCAGCGGACAACTGCCGTCCAGCGCCAGCCCTTACGATCGTGACACCCGTTCCGGCACCGAAGCGCACGCCTGGTATCTGGATGACAAAATCGATATTGGCAACTGGACTATCACTCCGGGTATGCGCTTTGAACATATCGAGTCATACCAGAACAACGCCATCAAACGCACACATGAGGAAGTGAGCTATAACGCCCCACTTCCGGCGCTAAACGTGCTTTATCACCTGACTGACAGCTGGAATCTTTATGCAAACACCGAAGGCTCGTTCGGCACCGTACAGTACAGCCAAATTGGCAAGGCTGTGCAAAGCGGCAATGTGGAACCGGAAAAAGCGCGAACCTGGGAGCTCGGCACCCGATACGACGATGGCGCGCTGACCGCGGAAATGGGGTTGTTCCTGATTAACTTTAATAATCAGTACGACTCCAACCAGACCAACGACACCGTTACAGCTCGCGGTAAAACGCGCCATACCGGGCTGGAAACCCAGGCCCGCTATGACCTCGGCACGCTGACGCCAACGCTCGACAACGTTTCAGTCTACGCAAGCTATGCGTACGTGGACGCCGAGATTCGTGAGAAAGGCGACACCTACGGCAACCAGGTGCCGTTCTCCCCGAAACACAAAGGCACGTTGGGCGTGGACTATAAGCCGGGCAACTGGACCTTCAACCTGAACAGCGATTTCCAGTCCAGCCAGTTTGCGGATAACGCCAACACCGT
>NZ_CABTJS010000044.1:0-3162 GCF_902485085.1 uncultured Kluyvera sp. | reverse complement strand
TTGTAATGGCTCAATAGTAATGTCCGCCTGTGGCTCAATTCAGATGTCCGCGCTATGGTAAGCTTCACTGGTCCGTTTAAACTACCGGGAGGCATATCATGAGCGCAGAAAGCTCAGGAGTGTTTACTTTGAAAGAGATCAACCGGATCAAGATTATACAGGACGTCATTGAACGTCGCATCACAACGCGCCGTGCGGCCGAGCACCTCGGTATCAGCGACAGGCAATGCCGCAGACTTCTTGCCCGTTACCGTGAAGGCGGACCGCTTGGTATGGCCAGCAGACGATGTGGCATGCGTGGTAACCGCCAGTTGCCACCCGGGCTCGCAGATCAGGCTCTGGAACTGATCAAGACGCGTTATGCTGATTTCGGTCCGACTCTGGCGCGTGAAAAGCTCGAAGAACTCCACGGACTGTTTCTTGGCAAAGAAACTGTCCGGCGCATCATGGTGCGGGCTGGCTTATGGGTTCCCCGTAAACAACGTGCCGCAAGGATCCCTCAACCACGGTACCGGCGTCCGTGTACTGGTGAGCTGATACAAATAGATGGCTGTGATCACGACTGGTTTGAAGGCCGTGGCCCGGCCTGCACCGCGCTGGTCTATGTTGATGATGCAACCAGCAAACTGATGGAACTGTTGTTTGTTAAATCGGAGTCCACGTTTTCTTACTTCGAAGCCACGCGGCGCTATATCGATAAGCATGGTAAACCGCTGGCACTGTACAGCGATAAAGCCGGTGTTTTTCGTGTTAACAATAAACACGCCACAGGCGGAGACGGGCATACTCAGTTTGGGCGAGCCATGCATGAACTGAACATCCAGACTATCTGTGCAGAAACCAGTCCCGCCAAAGGGCGTGTAGAACGAGCTCACCTCACTTTACAGGATCGTCTGGTCAAAGAGCTGCGGTTACAGGGCATTTGTTCAATGGAGGCTGCAAATGACTTCGCTGAGGCCTATATGGCTGACTATAACCGCCGTTTTGGCAAAGTACCGCGACATGATTTTGACGTACACCGTGCTGTAGAACATGATGAGGACCTGGGGCTTATTTTCACTGTTCGTGAAAAACGTAAAGTCTCAAAATCGTTGACGATACAATATGATAAAATGTTGTACCTGATTGAAGACAGCGAACTGAGTCGCCGTGCAATAGGTAAATATATCGATGTGTATCACTATCCTGATGGCAGAAAAGAGCTGCGCCTGAACGGTACGCTACTTCCCTACTCTACCTACGACCGACTGTCAGAAATCGACCAGGGCGCGATTGTCGATAACAAGCGTCTTGGCCGAACCCTGGAGTTTATCAGTCTGGTGCAGAGCAAGCGGGATAACACGCGCTCTCAGTCAATTCCCGCTGGAGATGGCCCTTCCCGACGACGGCCAAAGCAGGAAGGGAAGAAATCCCAGCGCTCACTGGATAATGATGACATGCTCGAAGCACTCAAACAGCTTCAGTCACGTTCAGAGGACATTTTTGGTAAAAGAGCCCGCTGATGGTACTCACTGGCCGGACAGTGGTTGCTCACCAGTTGATATTGTCCGGCCAGACCCATGATGTATTATTCATTTCGTTCAGCATCTTTATGTCCTGCTTTTCACGGGCATACTTACCCCATAATGAATGAAAAGAACGAACAATACTGATTAACTGCTTTTTTCTTTGCTCCGGAGATAGGCTGATAAAATAGCAGCACCTGCTGTCAATATTATCCTCAATGAAATTAAAATCAGAGTCTGATGCATATTTTACTGTTAGCATAATATCATTCGACGTTGTTCTCTCAGACTCTGTTAATGCTGATTCTATCAGGTATTCAAAGGCATACATGACAGACAGCTGGTTTTTGTCTGTCTGAATATAACCCATTGAGTTTCTGAGTATTGAGGACTGTACCAGGACCAGAGGCCATAAAAGCTCAACACCATAAAGCTTATATGTATCATGTTGATCATACTGATGTTGCTCAACACGACGATTACCTTCCCGTGCTTTACGAATATCATAGGCAAGGGATAACATAAATCCGTCTTTAACTTTAATCAGTGGGCTTTCATCCACGATGTAATGAATGAGTTCATGTAATTCATTCAGGGCTTCTGAATCTCCCCACAGTATAAAACCTGCATTGTTCGGCGTTAACTCGTATCGAAGCATGGGCTCAATCATCCTGTTGTTTCAGTCGGAGGAAAGTCTATCAGTAAAGAGAATGAGAGATCAAAGTGGTCATTTTAATTGAGCTGGATAACGGACATTTCAATTGAGCCTTGACAAGGCAAAATCTGCATTTCTGCGGTCATGATTGACCTGGTCCATTGAATCATGTGAAGCCACCTTTTCAAGCATGATTTGTGTCGAGGCCCCGCACGACCCAACGTCTACGTTTACACATGGTTGAAAGACGTTTGATATACTTCAGCCTTTGCCCACTGCTGCCGTAAACTTATGGAAATTGAATTAGATAAAAGCTTTAGAGAAAGGATTTTCCACGCGGTCATTTTTGAAGTCACGGCCAACATTATCATCGCGCTGTCGCTTGCCTGGCTGATGAACGTGTCGGTACTCCAGTCTGGTTCGCTGTCCGTGATATCCGCGCTTACCGCCACGGCCTGGAATTTTGTGTTTAACAAATTCTTTGACGCTCTTCAGAAAAAATACCAGTTTGAAAGAACGTTCCTCGTCCGCGCGCTCCATGCGGCCTGTTTCGAAGCCGGACTTATCATCACGTTAATTCCTGTGGCCATGGTGATGCTGCATTTAACGATGACGGAGGCATTTTTTGTTGAGATTGGTTTGGTACTGTTTTTCCTGCCGTACACGATGCTGTTTAACTGGGTTTACGATTACCTGCGCTGGACATTTGTTGGACGGAAACGGTCTGCTATGTAACGAGATATCTGTCACATAGACGCACCTGTGCTCATATTCGACTCCTGCCACCTTCTATACTCTTCATTTCTCTATCGCTTTCAAGGAGTCGATAATGTTTGATCATGTGAAATTTGGCGTCAGCGATTATGAAAAAAGTAAAGCCTTCTTCCTCGAGGCGCTTCGTCCGCTTGGTGTCGAACTCATCGATGAAGGCGCGCCGGATTATGGTGTTGAGATGAGCTCTGGCGACGTTTCGCTTTGCCTTTTCCAGACAAATGACAAACC